>JAGSHJ010000419.1 GCA_023954595.1 Bacteriovoracaceae bacterium
CTTGAGTCCTACAACCAAGTCCTATGGCTCAATGAAGCAGCTCAAAAGCTTGATAAAAAGGTAGACGCCCTACTGCGAGTTCAACTTGACTGGGACGAAGGTAAAAGTGTTCTTGGTGGTGATGAGGTCACCCCTTTTGGGCTAGGTCCTGAAGACTGGAAAAAACACGATTTAAGTAAATTCAAAAACATCAACTTTAAAGGTTTTCACATTTTTCAATGGGGAAACATCCTAGATCCTAAAAAGCTTCAAGGCATTTGGGAGAAAAGCGTTGAGAGCATTCTCACCCTTGCAAAAGATTTAGATATAACCCCTGAGATCATGGATCTAGGTGGCGGTCTAGGCGTACCTTATAAAAAGGGCCAGGAAAAAATAAGCTTCAACCAAGTTCATGACATCCTTGTTGGGATTAAAAACAAATACAATTTAAAAACTATTTGGATGGAGCTTGGACGCTTTACCACAGCTGAAAGCGGAAGCTATCTAACAAAGATTGTAGACGTTAAAGAAGTGCGTGGAAAAAGACTCCTTGTAACGGAAGGTGGCATTAACCACTGTGCAAGAGTTGCTCTTACAGGTCAGGCATTTCCATGCCATGCTCTAAATCAAAAAGATTCAGATGAGCTGGCGAACTTCAAAGTTCATGGCCCTCTATGCACCGCTTTGGACCACTTAGGTGACTTTGACCTTCCTGTGGATCTAAAAATTGGAGACTGGCTAATTTTCAAAATGGCAGGTGCCTACGGCTTTACAGAATCAATGCCCTATTTCCTTTGCCATAAACTTCCTGGAGAGGCCTTGGTTTATAATAATGACCTTATGGTACCAAGACCTCCTAAAACTTCTTACGATTGGATGATTTAATGAGTTGGACAATAAAAGATATCCCGGTAAAAGAGCTCTCCACTGGAGAGGTTCTAAGTATTAAAACATTTACATTATCAAATGGTGAAGGCCCTCATATTCACATACAAGCAAGTGTGCATGGGGCAGAAATCCAAGGTAATGCAGTTATTTTAAAATTAATGGAAGCTCTCAAAGGCCAAAGCATCCAAGGCTCTATCACTTTGATTCCAATGGCAAATCCATATGCGACACTCAATAAGCACGGCACATATACCTATGGTAGGTATAATCCTGTAACAGGTGACAACTGGAACAGAAACTATGTTGATATCGTTAAAGCATCAGGTTTTGATTTAGATGAATTTTGTAATTCTCACAAAGACAGTACTTGGGAAGACATTAAGAGTAGCTATAAGACCAAACTATCACAGGCCTTCTCTAAATATACGAATACCCTAAAAGATCAAAACAGGATTCAAGACAATAATAAGATTAATATCATTCTCCAAGAGTTGGCACTTGGTGCAGACGGAATCTTAGACCTTCACACAGGCCCTACTGCCACCAGATATCTCTATAGTGCTGAATATGAAGAAGCGATATCTAAGCACATGCTATTTCGTCACGTACTTGTGATACCTAATGACTTTGCAGGTGCAATGGATGAGGCCTCCTTTATGCCTTGGATTCATCTTAAAGATGCCTTTGCAAAACTTGGAAGAGATATCAATTTGGACGTTGAGTCTTTCACGCTTGAATTTGGATCTGAAGAAACTTTTCGCATGGATGAAGGTTCAAAGGATGTTGAGAGTATTCTCAATTATCTTAAATTTAAAAATGTTTTGGCCGGAGAGCCAGAGGCCGCAAATCCTCACTATTCAAAGCTTAAAGACTACAACACGATGTATGCACCTCGCGGTGGCCTAGTGGATTATCATGTGGCACCAGGAGATCACTTCAAAGAAGGTGATAAGCTTGCAACATTTTACCAGATGAAGGACATTGATCCTGAAAATCCAATAGCCTCATGCTCCCACACCTTAGTGGCAAATGCAGATGGTATCGTAATAAATAGATGCCCATCGAGTAATGTCCACCAAGGGATGGAGTTATTTCAAATAATGACAAACACATATAGATAAATAAAAAAGGCCGTCAAAAGACGGCCTTCTTTTAATAACAAATTCTAATTAAATTTAATCCCAGACTGAGAACATAATAATGGCACGATGTGGTTCGGCCATCTGGCTTGCCATTACTTGATAGATTCCACCCTCGGCCTCGTAAACACACATCATTGAGCTTCCCTTTATTAGGGTTGCAATAGATGCGTATGGTAGCTTCTCTACAGTTTTGGCCTGGCAATTATTATCTTTCATAAATGCGGCTAACATCTTTTCACATGAATCATTTAGCGAAGAATCATAATCAATATACTCTTTAGTGTAAGGTGTGGTTTCACAATTATCTCTTGCAAAAGAACCAAACGATACGAGTACGGCCAATAACAAAATTTTCATACTAAGCTCCGAAGTCAATTTTGTGCAAAATTACAAAACTTGAACGAGCTTTGCCAACATCTGCTGAATTTTTTACTTAGGGTAAATCAAAGTCAATTGTTGTTGGGCAGAACTTAGTAATTAAAGCACGTAGATTTGCAGAGTTACTCCCCTGTCGCTCTAGTTCATTATTAGCACACCCACCTGTGAAGAAGATTGTAAATTGTGCTATATCACCAGGGATTTGTGCCTCTGTCGTGGTTTCTGGCGCGTCACATATATTATTAGGAGTTGAAACAAGATTCTCCTGAGACGCCAATTCAATAGTTTCTTCCAGGTTTTCAATTTTCACATATTTAGATTTTTTAAGAACAAGATCACCAAAGGTGTTTCTAATTAACACTTTGTAGTGGCCCGTCTTTTTGGCCGGATAAATACGACATTTTTCCGTTCGTGCAAGCTCTGGAATAACAAAGCCACCTTCAGTTTTTTTACTCAATAGCCAATGTCCGTTAACATCCGCAGTGGCAGCGACAGAAAAAAGGCCTACAAGGGCAATAGATAAAAGTTTCATAAATTCTCCTAGTTTTAACTTTTAGATTTTTTACTAGGAGAGCATTTGTGGGTAAAGACTCACCCCCTAGATCAAGGCC
>JAGSHJ010000386.1 GCA_023954595.1 Bacteriovoracaceae bacterium
ATAAGCCCTGCACACTCTTCACTCAGAGTCAGAGTCTGCTCAACGACTTCTTTGCGTTTCAGATACTCTTTGAAAATTGAGTTTGCCTTTGTCATTCCATCTTTTAGATAGGCCGGATCAAAGATAACTCCCTCACTCGTGGAACCTGGTGCGATCCATTGAATGGTTTTTGTCTTCTCACACTTTTTAAACATCCCAAGAAGAGACTTCTTTTTACTTTCATTTAGAATTGATAATTGGGCGTATCCAATAGGAGAGTTACAAGTTTCTCCAAAAAAGAGAAAGTATGAAAAATGGGTGTTTTCTGGAGCTGACTTCTCTTTGAGCTTAATCCACTCAAAGCATGGGCTTTGGTCTCGCATCAATAACTCAAGAGACTCGATAAATTCCGAGTCTATTTCTGAGGAGCTATGATATTTTTGCGAGATGATCATAGACCTATTCTAAAAGGCCTTAGAATTATAGTCAAAGCTTAGTTTTTTATTCCGCTCCCACAATGAGGGCAAAAGTTCCAAAACTGTCTATCGATTGAAGTTTTGCAAGAGTCGCAATCTATTAGGTCTTCTAGGTCAACCATCTCCTCATCCATAGCGAAGATGTTCTTTTTCATGGCCTTGAAGGTCTGCTCGCTACAGATGTAGCCGCCTTCAAGCTTTGGATCAGGCTTAAATAGGGCGTGAGGCACGCTATTATCAACACGGATATTAACTTTATACTCTTGGGACTGCTCTAAATTGTAGTGTGGAAGGCCTGCGGCGTTCTCAATTGATTTAACATGATTAAGTGTTTTCTCAATCAGCTCAGCATCTTTTCTGGAAATCATCCATGACTCCTTAAGTAGGTTATTTTAAGACAACACCAACACATCTTACTGGTAGAAGATCAGTGTCTGCTCTTTTAATAAGCTCACCAGTATTATGTCTAATCGCCCATGCTTGAGAGTCTTCAGGAATGTAATTAGCTGTCCAGTAGATGTTTGAATCACCCTCTAGCTCTGTGGACAGAACAAATCTTGATCCATTTATATCAGCTTGAAGGTAGTCACCTCTAGTTGGTAGTCTCCAGACTACTTCCTCTGAGCTTATACCAAGAAAGCGCTCACTTGATTCAGGTAGAACTGATGCATTACAAATTTGGTCAGACTCAGAGATATTTCCGCTGGCCTGATTCCAGTTGGCTTCAGTTATCGGAGCACTCCAAATAAGTTCAGTTCTTGCATCCATCCAGATGCTTTTGGAGTCTTTAGTTGCCACAAGCATCCAATCTCCCTCTCCGGACAGGCCATTTACTTGTCCGTCCCAGAGATAGGCACGTGAGTTGGTACTATTTTTAGAGGCACAGTCGTTGATTCTGGCCTTAATGCTTGTACCTTCGCCGCAATCACTTGGATTAGGTGAAGGCCTGTCGGTTCTAGTTTGATCATCTAGGGTTTTACTTGGAATCAAGTGTAGAGTATTTGGAAGTTCACCAGCAATGGAGAGCTTGCTCACTTCTGAGTGTTTATAGACCTTGGTTCCTTTGTCTCTGAATATCTGAGAATTTAGATGCTCTGCCGGCACTTGAGGCGTAATTGTTGGTGTTGTAGTGGTGTCTCTTGGTTCACTATTGTTGTCATCATCTCTATCTGAGTTGCTTGTAGCGTCGAATGCTTCACATCCTGCCAGAAGTAGAATTGAGAGAAGAGTTCCAAGTAGCTGTTTATACATTGATCATCACCTTTTTATTTGATATCTACCCCTATTTTAGATTGAGATGGCAAAGATTGTAAAACTTTGACCTGATACTTAAAACTTCTCTTCTAACTGCGCGCGTAATGCGCTATAAGAAAGCGATTATGACTTCAAAACTAGCGATAAATGCAATTTATATGGCCACAGAAGGTGAGGGAATCCACATTGGAACCCCACAAATCTTTGTGCGCTTTCAAGGCTGTAATATTGGTTGCATTAACTGTGACTCCAAAGACACTTGGGAGTTTACTGACGGCAACATGAATCTTGATGCTGTAGTTGCTAGAGTAGAAGAGCTTGCGGGTGAGTACCCAATGCGAGTAAAAAGAGTATCCATCACAGGTGGAGACCCACTTCATCCAAAACACGTTCCAGCTGTTTTAGAGCTTTCTCGAGCTCTTAAAAAGCGTGGCTACTTCTTAAACCTTGAAGCGGCCGGAACAAGAATCGTTCATGAAATCTTTGATGTTCTCGACTTTATAAGCTTTGATTTTAAAACTCCATCCACTGGAGTGAAGACCAATCAAAAGCTTATTATTAAGCTATGGGAACAATATAGAAATAAAGCGCAAATTAAATCAGTAATTGCCACAAGACATGACTTTGAAGCGGCGTTTGATGCCTATCAGGCAATCAGTGAGCAGACTGAGCACAAATTTGATACTCCTTGGGTTCTAACTCCATGTTATGAACCAGGGGATGAGCTTCCAAAAACTCTGTCTCAGTCCATTGTAGAATTAAATCACACTTATGGAGCTCCATTTAGAGTGATCCTTCAACAGCACAAGGTTATGTACACTTCAGACTTTGGTGACTTCTAAATCCTATCTTTTAGGACAGTAACTTTCTACTTTCACACATGATCTAGAATAAACCAGTGCTGTCCACCAGCGTTGAGTAATCGTTGCATCAAGAAGATAGTCCTGGCCTGGACAAGATTGTCTCACAAGTGCCGGTAAGCTATTGCGAGTGATATCGAAGGCATTCTTATTGAAAAGAATTTGAGATTCACAAAACTCCTCAACTTCCGCTCTACCACTAATGAGTCTACTAGGGCGATCGTGCGCGCTTCTATTTACAATTTTATCTTCTTCTAGAGTGAAGTCTTTTTTAGAGATAAAAGAATAGTCTTCATACTTTGAGGCACAACCAAAAAGAAGAATAAGAAGTGGTAGGAATTTCATTTAAGGTCCTTAATAAATGTTTTGATGACAAGTAGCCATCCTGCAAGAAAAGAAAGTCCACCAAGAGGGACGATCATTGCAAATGTTTTGATACCTGTAAGAGTGTAGAGATAGCAATTAAAAGAGAAGAAAACCACTCCTACAAAGAATAGCCTATAGCTCCAAGTAAGCTTAAGCGTCTCAAACTTAGTATTTAGTGAGGCAAGTACAAGCAGTGCCAGCGCATGATAGAACTGATAGGTCACACCTGTTTTCCAGGTCCCCAATGCTTTAAGAGTTACTTTGCCTTCAAGTCCATGAGCTCCAAAGGCACCAAGTGCCACGGCCATAAACATAAATATGGAAGCAATAATAATAGCGATTCTAATATTCTTATTCATAAGTATTCGTTAGTCCTTTTTGGTTCTTAGCTAGTATAAAAAC
>JAGSHJ010000238.1 GCA_023954595.1 Bacteriovoracaceae bacterium
ACTGAAGGAGCGGGATGAAAGACAAAGTCATCGCCATTGACGGACCTAGCGGAAGCGGAAAATCAACAATCACAAAATTATTGGCAAAAGAGCTCTCCTTTACTTACTTAGATACTGGAGCAATGTTTAGAGCATTGGCCTATAAACTCGGAGAGTTGGGTCTTGATTTATCCAAGTCCAATCTAGAAGCTGACGAAGCCCAAAGAGTTGACGACTACTTAAGCTCCCTGGATTTTCAGTATGCTCCAAGTGAAACTGTATTAATAAGTGTAGATGGAGAGGATCTGACTCATAAGATTAGAGAGCATCACGTCTCCAAATTAGCTTCACAGGTTTCAAAGTTTCCAGTTGTTCGTCAATTTTTAGCAAAACTCCAAAGAGACATAGCGATGAGGGCCCCTTCTATTTTAGAGGGAAGAGATATTGGTACTGTTATATTTCCAAACGCTGCCTTGAAGTTCTTTTTAACTGCAAGTAGCTCTGTAAGAGCACAAAGACGTTTGGAACAGCTTCAAGAGAAAGGCGACAGTGAAGGTCTTTCATTTGAAGGGATTAAGGCCGATATTGAGAAAAGAGACAAGCAGGACACCCAAAGAGAGATGGCCCCGTTGAGAAAAGCACAAGATGCTATTGAGATTGATACTTCCAATCTCTCAATTGAAGAGGTCGTTGAGAAGATGCATCAGGCCTTTGATAGTAAGAAAGAGCTATTTAAATAGCCTTTCCAAAAAGCCTGCCTGAGGCTACATTTATAGAAGTACTTGAGTTTAGGAGATTCCTAGCATGATTAGCGAAAAAAGATTTAATGAAATATTGGATGGCTTTGCAAATATAGACCCTATATTAGTAGTGGGTGACGTAGGTGTTGATAAATATACGTACGGCGAAGTTAATCGAATCAGCCCTGAAGCCCCAGTACCTGTTCTTGAAGTGAATAAAGAGTGGACCAAACTTGGCCTTGCGGCGAATGTTTCAGATAATCTTCAGTCACTGAACGCTCGTTCCACGCTATGTTCTGTTATCGGTGACGATCTTAACGCTAATATATTAGAGGGATTACTTGAAGAAGCAGGCCTGAAAACATGGGGGCTTGTTCGTGATGGTTCCCGTATGACTACATTTAAAGAGAGAGTCGTAACTGAGTCACAACAAATTTGCAGAATTGATTATGAAACTAAAGATCAAATTGATTCCGCTGTATATAAAAGAGTGCAGGATCGCTTTAATGAGTTTAAGGCCGCCCACTCTGCACTAATTCTTGAAGATTATGGAAAAGGCTTCTTTACCAAGGAAGTGACCGAGTTTTTTATCAAAGAAGCTCAAGAAGAGGGACGCCTTGTTGCTGTAGATCCATCTAGAACAACTCCTCCTTCTTGGTATAAGGGTGCAACACTTCTAAAGCCTAATAAAGTTGAAAGTCTTATGATGGCACAGTGCCTAGGAAGCAATGAAACTAATATAGAAAAAGTTGCAGAGCTTTTAGTTGATAAGCTGAATCTTAAAAAGATCATCATTACACTTGGCTCTGAAGGCATGGGGATGATTGATACTGAAGGTGACGGTAAGTTTCATAAGATACCTACTGTTGCAAAAGAAGTATTTGATGTTTCAGGTGCCGGTGATACTGCAATCAGTGCCATCGTCTGCGCATTGGCCAGCGGAGCAAGTCTGCAAGAGGCCGCATGGGTTGGAAACTGTGCCTCTGGGGTTGTTGTGGGTAAACAAGGAACTGCTCTTGCCACACAAGAAGAGCTGAAATCTTTTTATCCAGCTTTTAATAAATAAATGGCCCAACTAAAGGTTGCCGACAAAGGGTTGATTTTTGCCAGCTGCATTTTCAACCCTGAACAATTTTCGCTAGAGAGACTACTCAGTGTTTGGGCTCAGCGTTACTCCCTGTCAGGGACTTTTAATCCAGAATTTAATCCATCATTGCAATATTACTCTAAAGAGATGGGCTCTGATCTACAGAGGGTAATCCTTTGGAGCGATGAACTCTACATTAGAGAAGAGTTGATTGAGGGCAAGTTGTGGGCCGATGGGGTAGAGAGCCAATCTCTTCTAGAGGGAAATAGGGTCGTCAATATAGATATGGGTCTTTTACTTAAAGAACAAATGCTCTTGGCCACAAGTAAACCCTACGCTCATCGTATTTATCTAAGAGATGGCGTGTATGTTGATCTCACTTACAAGTATGAGAACAAAAGCTACAATTTTCTTCCATGGACCTATCCAGATTACCAAAGTGGGGAAAAAGTAGAGCTTTTTAACTCCCTAAGACCAATTCTATTTAAGTAAAGCCCACCAAATTCATTCACTCTTAATCCTGTATCCTGTTAAATAGGCTTAAACCACTATTGAGCGCATTTGAGCTTTGGTCCTTTTTTTAATTGGACACGTTGTCTTATTTTTTTGCTTTTGATAGGATTTTTCCTGATTCTCCTAGCTTAGCTAATTTCATATACAAAATAGGACGCAACATGTTGGAAAAAATTGAGTCTCTGTTCATAGACTTTAAAGAACAGATCGAGAAAGTAGACAAACAAGCGGATGTTTTAAATTTAAAATCATCCTTCATTGGTAAGAAAGGTGCTCTTTCAGAGATATTAAAGTCTCTAAAGGATGCAACTCCTGAGCAAAGAAAGGCCATTGGCCCAAAAAGTAATGAAGTTAAGCAAGAAATCGAAAAAAAGGTTCAAGCAAAGCTTCAAGAGATTGAATTAAAAGAAGTAAATGAAAAGCTATCGCAATCAAAAATAGATTTTTCACTAACAGACTCAGTTTTGGACAAAGGACTAAACGTAGGTGGAGTTCACCCTGTTCACCAAATGCAAAGAGATGTTGAGGATATCTTTCAATCAATGGGCTTTGAGGTATTGGATGGTCCACATATTGAGGATGATTGGCATAACTTTGGTGCACTAAATATTCCTGAGACACACCCTGCTAGAGATATGCAGGATACTTTCTGGTTTGAAGACAAGAAACACCTTCTTAGAACTCATACATCAACAATTCAAGTCAGAGGGATGGAGACTAGAAAGCCACCATTTAAGTTTGTAGGGCCTGGAAAGGTTTTTCGCTGCGAACGAACTGATGCAACCCATGAAATGTGCTTTCACCAACTAGAAGGAATGATGGTTGGAAAAGATATTACTGTGGGCAATCTAATTTACTTTATGAAGACTCTACTAAAAGAGATTTTTAAGAAAGATATGGAAGTACGTCTACGCCCAGGGTTCTTTCCTTTCGTAGAGCCAGGATTTGAACTGGACATTAGATGGAAGAAACCTAAGAAAGGCGAGTCCGAGCACAGTGGCTGGCTAGAGTTGCTTCCATGTGGAATGGTTCACCCAAATGTATTAAAGGCAGGTGGAATAGATCCTGAGCAATACAATGGCTTTGCTTTTGGGCTTGGGCTTGATCGCTTAGTTATGGTTAAGAATGCAATTGAGGATATTCGCCATTTGCATTCAGGTGACCTTCGCTTCAATAAACAATTTTCATCTTACTAATAAAGGATCGCGCGTGTTAATTTCGCTAAATTGGATAAAAGACTTTGTAGAACTGCCAAGCTTGGATGCGGACGAATTGGCAAATTCATTTACTATGACTACCGCTGAAGTAGAGGATGTTAAAACAACCTTCTCTCATCTTAAAGAAATCAGGGTCGCTCAAATCGAACAGGTTAGGAAACACCCTGAAGCAGATAAACTTAACCTTGTTACTTTTAACTTTGGTGGCAAAGAAACAAAAGAAGTTGTTTGTGGAGCGCCAAACGTTAGAGAAGGCCTTAAGATTCCTTATGCTCCTCTAGGGGTTACACTGCCAAACGGTCTGACACTTGAGCCTAAAAAGATCAGAGGGGTTCTCTCAGAAGGAATGCTTTGCTCTGAAACGGAGTTAGGTATTGGCGAAGGTTCAAATGGAATCATGGAGTTGCCGGAAGATGCACCGATAGGTCAACCAATGCTTGAGTTCTTAGGAGTCCAAGCTGATGTAGTCCTTGATGTAGATAATAAGTCCTTAACACATAGACCAGATCTTTGGGGACATTACGGGCTTGCTAGAGAATTTGCAGCCGCTCACGAAAAGGTCCTTAAAAAACCTTATGGCAGTGAATGGCAATCAAGGCTTGAAAGTAACTTCAATCAGGAAAGTAGTCCTATTAAGCCTAAAGTCGATAAGGATTCGAGTTGTGTCGCTTACTGGGGATTATCGCTGGATGGAGTGGAAGTTAAGGAAAGCCCATTATGGATCAAAAACCGAATTGAAGCAGCCGGGTTAAGACCGATCAATAATATTGTCGATATTTCTAATTACGTAATGCTTGAATTAGGAATGCCTCTACATATTTTCGATAGAGAAAGTATAAAAGATCAGACCATTCATATTAAGAGATCCGGAAAAGAACAGAGCTTCACTACATTAGATGAAGTGGAGAGAAAACTTGTCGACGAAGATACTGTTATTTGTGATTCAGAAAAACCTTTAGTTCTTGCGGGGATAATGGGTGGATTAAATAGTGGCGTAAATGAAAAAACTTCCAAGGTTTTTATTGAAGTTGCGAACTGGAATGCTGAACAAGTTAGAACCACGAGCACTCGTCTTGGTTTAAGAACTGATTCTTCTCAGAGGTATGAAAAATCTCTAGACAGTCTTCAATGTTATCAAACTCTTTTAAGAACTCTTGAACTTATTTTAGAGTCTTGCCCAAGTGCAAAGGTTATTGGAAAACCTGAATACGATGGTGCCGATTTATCAGAACTAAAACCATTAACGATTAAAACTTCAACTGCCAAAATAAAAACAACACTAGGCTTTGATTTGGACGAACAAAGATTGGTTAGTATTTTTGAGGCACTAGACTTTAAAGTCGAAAAAGAAAACGAAAACTTAATTGTTAATGTACCTACCTTTAGAACTACGAAGGATATTGAGTGCGAAGCTGATCTAATTGAGGAAGTTGGACGAATGATTGGCTATGACAATATAGAGCCAGTCGCTCCAATGACAGAGTTG
>JAGSHJ010000039.1 GCA_023954595.1 Bacteriovoracaceae bacterium
AAAAATCATGCAAGATTGTGAAGGCCTTATAAAATATTGCATTAAGCATCTTGAAAATAATAAGTATCCAATCAAGGCGAGCTTTAAAGATTTCTCAGTACAAAAGCTCACCGTTCAGGAAGTTATTCAACAAGAGTGTGGTTTTGATATTTTAGACTTTCTCGACACGAGTGAATTAAAACATAAAATACAAAAAGACTTCAAAGACGTACCCCTTCCTTCAAGTGAATGTGACTGGGATGACTATTTCTTTCTTCTTTTTCTAAATAAAGTCGAGCCTCTATTTAAAAACATTCCCTACCTTATGCTTTACGAATTTCCTGCACCTCTTGCGGCTCTTTCAACTTTAAAAGAAGGTGACAATAGAGTTGCAGAGCGATTTGAAATTTATCTAAATGGAATTGAGCTTTGTAATTGTTTTAACGAGCTGACTGATCTTGCATCTCAGAAAGAAAGGTTTACACAACAGGCGTTGGACAAGAAAAGACTCTACAGCTACGAGCTTCCCACACCAGAAGTTCTTTACCAAGCGATGGAGCGAGGCTTTCCTTCCTCGGCGGGAGTAGCTTTGGGAGTGGAGAGGCTATTGGCCGCTTTAATTGAAATAGAAAATCCGTTTTATAGATAAGTGGAATTAGATAAATTTTAAGGATCCAAAAATAGCGATGGTGGCTGCGAACATAGCCCCCAAGCTTAAGGTTGGGGGCTGTCACATCTTATTATTTATCTAGGGTTCTTACCAAGCGAAAGCCAAGCGTCTGGTAGCTTCTATCTTTAAGCGTCGCTCCTCTCAATGATAAATCTAGAGACTCTGGAGCACTAAAAAACGATCCTCCTACAATAACTTTGCGATGTAATTCACTCTTCCCATAATCGGATTCCGTCCACTCTGAAACATTTCCATGCATATCATATAGACCAAAACCATTTGTCTTATTTGAATAAGATCGGAAAGGTCCAACTGGATGGGTTTGAACATTGCCATTCTTTCTAAATATCGCATACTCCGAGAGTAGACTTGGATCATCTCCAAAACTATATGCCGCTTCCGACCCAGCTCTTGCAGCGTACTCCCATTCTTCTTCAGTTGGAAGACGAAAAGGCTTCGCCACCTTGCGATTCAGAGCGGTAATAAACTCTTTAACATCGAAATAAGTTACCTCTTCCACAGGTTTATTTGGGCAAAGCTTTACCACCTCTCCAGTGCGCAGGTTTACTTTTTCTTCAATGCTTTCTGAACAATGATTGTAATTATTATAGTATGACGGATTTTCTCCCATAACTGCAAAGTACATTCCTTGAGTGACCTCAGTTGTCATCATTTCAAATGATTCTGAAATGACAATTTCCTTTTTCTTCTCGATTGTTCTTCCCCACCTATTTTCAGTTGTCGTAGTCGATATGACAGAGCCTGCTGGTATTTTTACAAGCTCCACTCCAAGGGTATTCAGGTCATAAAGACCAAGAATTTCTATATATTTTTGAAATACTTCGTCATTTTCAAGCTCTGAAAAGAGATAGCCAACAACCTTTCTTGTCCTGACAGAGTCCGAGTCTTTAAATAGATCTCGAAAGTATGCGTACAACGCTTCATGAACAATCAAAGCAGCCTTATCAACTTCGGAGAGCTTTGAGCTATTAAAGAGATACTCGCTCACAAGGATTGTTTCGTAATTTGTGTAGTTAGCAAGCTGAGTGTATCGAACTTCACCTCCTAGGCATTTTCTGTAGCTTGGCTTCATTCTGTATAAAGCGTCGTCAATCACCTCAAGGTCTCCGTCGACCTCTTTGATTTTCTTTTCCACAGCGCCAAAATAAGGCAAGGCACTTTCAAAAAAGCCCTTATCAATTTCTAAAAGTCTGCTCTTTTGCAAATCTACTATTTCTTTATAACCATAAGAGCCGAACTTTTTCACTGAAAGCCCAAACTCTTTTTCGGCTTCATAAAGATCCACAAGTCTCGCCCAGCGAATGGTCTGAGTTTGGTCGTCATTGTGGCATACCCAAGCTCCTCCGCCGTTCCCTACTCCGCCTTCTCTTGCACTCGCCTGTCCAGCAGTAAGACCTGTGGCCAACATCATTAAACATAAACTTTTTTTAAACATTTCTTTTCTCCAGTTTTTTTTTAATACGATTAATTATTTGCTTTCGATATTTTTGTTATTGGGTAAAACTGCAATTGGATTTGAAAAACATCATCGCTTTTCTCTTCTTCTAGAAGTTTTACAAACTTTGATTTAAATTCTCTGATTAGCTCTTTGGCCTTTGGCATATTCTCTCTTCGCATATTAAAAGAAGATGCCTGAAACTCACGTTCATCCGTAGAGAAATGCCTAACCGCAAGTTTTGCATTCTCAAGCGTTTGCTCGTGGTAGCGTTTAATGGCCTCACTAGCGATATCATTATTGGTGTGCACTCTTCCATGTTGGTTTATCGCCAACTTCCCTTCCGAGTTTCGCTCAAGTAGATCAAGCTCGATTAATAGATTGATAGTTTTCTTGACTTCTTTTGGAGTGACTTTGAAGTTCAGCTTTGAACTGATCCACTCGTAATCTTCTTTAAATCTCTCAAGTCTAACCATCTCGCGAATTGCGAGACAGTACCAATGTGATATCAAATTAAAGGTGCTCATATCGATAATACGCAAATGTGCATTTGGGTGAAGTTTTTCCATACGTTCCAAAATTGCGATACACAACTTTGGATCATTCCCGTGCTTTTGCAACCGCACAAGGTCCGCAAAGTACTGGGACTCGTCATGCTCAAACTTAAAAAACTCATTTAGTTTTTTAGTAAGCTTGTCCCCTGGATGCCTTTGTCCGTTAAGGATTTTAGTGATGGAAGATGTGTCCTTTAAACCCAACTGCCTGGCCCAAACACCAAGACTCCAATTCTTATTTTGTCTCTTTGCGTCCTCGCTATAAGAAAGTAAAAAGGCTTTGTAATTTGTGTATGTTTGCACTCTGTAATTCATGAAGCCAATATAGCTATGATAGGAATTTGCCGCCACAGATTTTTGGGCAAACAAGAGCAAAAGTCTGGGCAAGTCTGCCCAGGTGAATTTTTTACAGAGGTCTAAAAGATCAATTTATAAATTTTACAAAGAAGCTTGATTTAAAAAATTCATTACTTCGTGAAGTTTGATTATGGTTTCTGATTTAATGTGCTGAAACGGGGCCTTCTTTGCCCAGTTCAGATGAAACTCATCACTTTGACTCTGCCTAACTTTACTCTTCCATATTTGTGGATACTTTTGGGCCAAATCAGATGAAAGAACTGCATACCAAGCATGTAGATCATTTGGGTTGGAGGCCAGAACATCCATTAGCTCAAGAGTTTTCTCAACAACAATTCTTTTCACAGACCATAAGTTCAAGCGCTCAATTGCATTGCGATCAAACTGTCTTGCCAAAAACTTAGCTCCAAAGTCTGAGACAAATAGTGAGAGATCCTTCTCAACCCCTTCTTCAAATGACTCTAAATTTTTGTAAACGTTATCAAGAGTAATAGAACGATATACCCCTTCCCTTGATCCACCTTGCTCTAGTACATTTAAAAACTTTAAAACATCGCTAGTCTTTGCCTCAGCACTTCTTGTAACTTTATACAACTCTTGAATGAAAGCGATTCGATATTTACGCTTTTGTTCATCTGAGAGTGACCTATACTGCTTTCCCTGTGAATCAATTGTTTTCTTTTTATAGACATCAACGGATGTGGCATCCACTTCAACCTTGGGAATATTGGGTAATTCCACACTTGATTTAATCTGCTTGGCCCCTAGGACCTTATTAGCAATATCTTCTCCCAGAATCTTCTCTAAGGGGGATCTTATGTTTTCTTTATATTCAGACAAGTCCAGCGCCTGAGCACCAAATGAAAACACGATTACAAACAAACTGATCTTAAACAAGCCAACTCCTTAGAATTCCGATGATATAGTTCTATTTTAAGGGACAAAGTTTCCAGCTACAAACAAAAAGCTAAAAACTATAAAATAATGAAGCAGGAGGGATTATGTTTAACTTTGCATTTAGAAATAAAAAGATGGTTCGTGATTTAGCGAAAGAAATAGCTCAAGAAACTTCTAAGGAACTATCTGGTACCCATAACGGACATACAAATCAACTGCAAGATATTAAGCATGCCCTAACAGCACTTGTTGATAAGATTGAATCTCTTGAGAGAAGACTAGATAATAAAGAATTAAAAGATCGCCAAACTTATGGGCATCTTCAATATAAGATATCAGAGCTTCAAACTGACTTTTCTAAAAACTAGTTTAAAGCTCCAAAGATTGTTGGCCGAATAGCTACTCTACTATTCTGCCAACTAGATCGTAATCAAGAACATCAGTAATTTCTACTTTTACAATATCTCCAGCTTGAGCAACACCATCGTTGATAATTACTCTTCCATCAATATCTGGAGCCTGCCCCTGGTGACGTCCTTGAAGTAGTAAATTTGTTTCCTCGTGAGCACCTTCAACTAGAACATCCAAAGTTTTACCAAGATACTCTTGATTTAGTTCACGAGCGATTTCTTTCTGAGCTTCATAAAGTCTTTCAAAACGCTCATCAATTACTTCTTGAGGAACCTTATCCTTAAGTCTCAACGCAGGTGTACCGTCTTCATCTGAATACTTGAAAACACCAAGGTGATTAAAACGAACTGTCTGAATTCCCTCAATCAGTTTTTCAAAGTCTTCCTCTGTCTCTCCAGGAAAACCTACGATAATAGACGTTCTTAAAACGATTCCAGGAATTTTTTCGCGAAGAGTTTTTATTTTTTGATGAATGACTTCACCTGTAACTCTCCTATTCATTCTTTTAAGAACTTTATCGGAGAAGTGCTGAACAGGCATATCAAGGTATTTACAAATCTTATCTGAGCTTGCCATAAGATCCATAACATCTTCTGTTAGATCATCTGGGTAGAAGTAAAAAACTCTAACCCAATCAGCTCCTGATTGGTCTTGAAGAGCTTTTAACATTCCATGAATCTGGGGATTTTTACCATCAGACTTATCAAAGCCCTCAAAGTCTGAACCATAATCAGAGAAGTCCTGAGAGATAAGATTTAATTCTTTCACTCCTGACTCTGTAAGCTTTTTTGCCTCTTTAACAAGAGATTCTACTGAGCGTGAACGAAGCTTTCCTCTGAGAGTTGGAATAATACAGAAAGTACAATTTCTATTACACCCTTCAGAGATTTTAAGCCAGGCCATATAGCCTGGTGAAGTATTTAGTCTTGGATCAAATTCAGTGTGGATATATTTTGGAATTTCAACAAATGATTTCTTCTCTAATTTTCCTTCTTCAAACGCTTTAAGAAGAGGAACGATTTTATTGTATTCCCCAGTGCCAATAAACATATCAACTTCTGGCATCTCATCTTCTAGTTCGCCGTGATATCTTTGGGCCATGCAACCACTCATTACAAGTGCCTTGCAATTACCATGTTCTGGGTTCTTATAGTCAGAATATTCCAAAACAGTCTCAATAGATTCTACTTTTGCAGCTTCTACAAATGAGCAAGTATTAACAATAATCACTTCTGCTTCCGACGGCTCCATTGTAATAGAGAATCCATCAAGCCCTAGATGGCCTAGCATAACCTGTGAATCTACGAGGTTCTTTGAACACCCTAGAGAGCTAAAATAGAGAGACTTTTCTTGAAACTTTTTATCAGTTGTTTGCATAAATTTTAATCCTTGAATTGCGTCTTTATAGGCCCTTGTGATGCATAAGTCCATAGATGGAGCACGATTAGTAATATTTACAGCTACCTACAAAATTAGTTCTCTTTAGCCTTTTGGCCTGCTAACTCTGCATCATGTTGAAATTTATAGTTTTATTTTTCGCACTACCTTTAGCGTACTCCCAGACCAATCTTATAGGTGGGATATACTCAACTCAAGCATCAGCAGGCGTAGCTAGAACCTCTGACGCCACTTCTCCCTTTCTAAATCCAGCAGGACTTGGGAAGATAAATAAATCTTCAATATCGTCAGGAGCATCCACCTTTAGTGCCAAAAGCACAAAACAAACTGGGACAACAGATCTCAAGAGTTCATCCAATCATGTCTCATATATTAAAGATCTTGGTCGCTGGAACCTAGGACTAATGATTTATAACCTAAATTCAGATTTCCAAACAAAAATAAACCAATCCAGCTCTCGAAACGATGAAGATTTACCACAAGGCTCATCAACAACTGAAATTGAACATTCTGAAAACAATTACTACATCCTAGGACTATCACCCAAAGATTCTTGGTGGGGTCTTGGATTCAACTTAATGAGTTTTAATCTAACGAGTCATTCTGCAATTTACAGGCAGAAGTTTTCCAACTTAACTCCTACTGATAGAGATTTTTCTAGTTCTTCATCAACGACTAGGTTAAATGTACTTACTTATGGAACAAGTTTAGGCTTTCAGTGGGAGTATGAGGCCTTTGCATTTGGAGCCAAGCTCAACTCTCCACTCTATTACTTAAAAAATGACTCCACCATAAACATGAGCTCAATTTCAGTTTCGGGAATTGATCCAAACAATGTGAGTATAAGTAACTACAACTATGAATCAGAATTGAAGCCGGACAATAGCAAGCTCTCTGACGCTTCCCTACTTATTGGTGCTTCCTATGCCAATAAGAGATGGCAAGCTGAGCTTGACTTACTTTTTAAAGCGGCAGGCTCAGGCACTACTTTTAATCCCCAAGATGAGCTAGATATAGGTCTATATCGTTCACAGTAAAATACTTTTATTGAATTCAGTCAGAGCTTAGGGACTACAACAAGTGGATACACCAAGGCTGTAATGCATCCTTCCTTTGGTGTTCAGTATCGTTATGATGAACAGATTCAACTTGGTACAGGAATTTCTTATGAGCCATCAAATTCAACTTCGAATGAGGGCAGTAACATCACAACTTTTACTTCTGGTTTCTCTCATCAACATAAGAACTATATTGGTACATTTACCCTATTTTATATTAGTGCAGAAGACGCTGGTGGAAATGTTGTTTGGAACGCAAATACTGACCAAGATGAAAAAGTCGATCTAGGTTATTCAGAAGTAGGCCTTAGCTTCTCAGGCTCTTATTTCTTTTAGGACTTTTCTCTGTAGAAGCAACCCACTGACTTTTTATTTCTCACACTCGCATTTAGGACCATATTCGCTACTTCAACACCATTTCTAAGTCCTATAAGTTCATCATGGAGTGCTGCATGTCTGTAGAACTTGTGGATTTCATCTGACATTTCTCGAAACATGGCCCTTGCTCTAGCGAGTCTATTTTTTGATCTTGTAAGGCCTAAATAGTTCCACATTGTCTGCTTTATTGTTTGTATATCTTGAGCAACTAAGGCCAAGTCAACAGAGTCCTCTCCAATTCTCCAGTCACGAATTTTATCCGCATCGTAAGTTTGCTCGGAAGTAATCCCTTCAATAATCTTTTCTGCAGCAATGTAGCCAAACGTTACACCTTCCAGAAGTGAAGTTGAGGCCAGACGGTTTGCACCATGAAGTCCAGTACATGCTACTTCACCTACAGCATAAAGATTTCTAAGATTCGTTTTACAGTCCAGGTCTGTTTTCACACCACCACATGTATAATGTGCGGCTGGAACAACAGGTATTGGCTCTCGAGTTATATCAACTCGATGGTCTAGACAATATTGATGAATCGTTGGGAAGCGCTTTGCGATCCAGTCGCCATCTTTGTGGGAAATGTCTAAATAAACATAGTCATCTTTAAGAGCAATCATTTCAGAGAGGATTGCCCTTGCAACGACATCACGTGGAGCAAGTTCTTTATCTGGGTGGTACTTTTCCATGAAGGCCTCACCCTTGGAATTCAAAAGCTTTCCGCCCTCACCCCTTACAGCTTCTGATATCAAAAACCTTCTATGTCCTGAGCCAGAGTAGAATGTTGTTGGATGAAATTGGATAAATTCCATATTCAACATTTGGGCTCCCGCTCTCGCGGCCATAGCATGTCCATCACCCCTAGAGCTTGAAGCGTTTGAGTTGTGGAGGTACAAAGCACCAATCCCACCTGAGGCAAGAATCGTTTTCTTGGCCAATATTTTTTGAACCTTTAAGTTTTTTTGATCAAATACATAAGCTCCTACAACCTTGTTTTCTTCATAGCGTTGTTGAATTGCCACACCATGATGGTTTGGAGTTATAAGATCAATTGCAGTGTGAGTTGTAAGAAACTCCACATTCGGGAAGCGAGTACTATCATTTAGATAATTTAGCAGTGAGACCTGAATGGCCTTGCCAGTGTAGTCGCCTTTGTAAATAATACGTGCCTTGGAGTGAGCGGCCTCTTTTGTAAATAGTAACTCTCCACTATTACCACGATCAAATTCGGTGTTCGCTTTATCTAAAAAGATCTCCTCTAAAATTTCAGGGGATCTTTGTGCAAGTATTCTTGCAGCATCTAGATTAGCTGTGTGTGAGCTGGCCTTGTCAATATCCTCAACTAGTGAGTCTTCATCATCCCAAATCTTTTGGGAGTAAATGACTCCACCCTGTGCCCAATAAGTGTTTGCATGCTTAGGTTCTTGCTCGCGCGTGCAAATCCCTACAGAGAGTCCTTTTTCAGCAAGCTTTATTGCACTAGTGAGTCCCGCTATTCCTGAGCCGATAATTAAAACATCATATTCTTTATTCATATGCTGGCTTTTTGATATTTTAGTGAGATATCAACATGAGGAGCATCATATGTTAGGGCACCTACGCTTATCGCATCCACTCCATCAATAAGATATTCGTCTAGAGTCTCCAAGCGTATGCCACCAGAAACTTCAAAAGTTTGGCCATCTTTTTTAATTTTTACAGCTTCTCTTATTTGGGAAGGAGTAAAGTTATCTAACATAACATGTCTAACTTTAAGGTCTGCCGCTTCTGCTAGTTCATCAAGGTCGTGGATCTCTACAATAATTGGTTTATAAAAGCAGTGCATTTGCTCAAAGAAGTCGAGTGCTCCTTTCAGTCCGCCAAAAAAGCTTTTATGATTGTCTTTAATCATAAAGCAATCTGCCTGACCAAATCTATGGTTATAGCCTCCACCAGTAAAAACAGCATACTTCTCTAATGCCCTATGGCCTGGAGTGGTCTTCCTTGTATCTAAGATTTTTATATTTTTAGATTTGGCCTTTTCAGCATACATATTTGTGTAAGTAGCAATAGCACTTGCTCTTTGAAGTAGATTTAGTGCAATCCGCTCACCTGTAAGAACGATATTGAAAGGCAGGCCAAAGGAGAGCTCCTCACCTTTTTTTACTTTTTTGCCTTCATATTCTAA
This sequence comes from Bacteriovoracaceae bacterium, assembly GCA_023954595.1. Taxonomy (GTDB): domain Bacteria; phylum Bdellovibrionota; class Bacteriovoracia; order Bacteriovoracales; family Bacteriovoracaceae; genus UBA845. The sequence goes on from JAGSHJ010000039.1 coordinate 9,320, forward strand.
AAGGAAATCCAAGTTCGTTTCACAAAGAACATTAAAGCTCTCTACGAAGTAAGCAAGTCCCGCAATGACAAGGTCTTCTTTGAACTTCAGTTTACAGTCCACAAGTTCGCTAGGAAGAGCATTTATATATGCAAAGTTCACTTGAAAGTCGTCTTCCTTGTAATAGGAAGTAATTGTATCTCTTAGGAAGGCTTTATTTAATTCATTCATGTTGAATCTGTATAACGTAAAAATAGAAAAAGCAATTTAACAAAGCTCATCAAGCATCGCACTAAAATAATGTAAAACTAGTACCTTAAGCAGTCCCTTAGGAGGAAGCTTCTTGCATACACCTCCGGATGGCACAGAAACTCATTCCGGCATTATTCATATTTCTCATGGCGTTAATTCTTCATGAACAAAAACTTAGTCGTCAAAGCTTCAAGTTTCGACAAAGTTCCGAAAGTGTTGGAACGGAGGCACTATACGATGCGGTGGTTACAGGTGATAAATCAGGAGTCTCACGAGCGCTTATTACTACAATGAAAGAATTTGGTATGATGCATCTTCTAACTCCATCTGGTCTTCATTTGAGTTCATTTCTAATTTTATTCTTTCTCTTTCCTAGAGTTAAGTTATTCGTAACGGTGGTATTATTGATAATATTTCACTTCACCGTTGGGTTCTTAGCACTTAAACGGATGCTCATTTTTTACCTTATCAATTACTGGCTCAAAAATGCGAAGTTATCCTTCATTGCCACATTTTTCATATCTTTAGTTTCAGAGAACTACATCGAATCCCCGCTCAGCTTCTGTTTCACTTTTATATTTTGGGGTTCTATTATTTTTAATGATTCCGGAAAGTGGAAGTTGGCGTTAAACATGTTTATTCTGCAAGCAATTGTAGCGTGTATATTTACTCAAAAAATAAACCTAGCGGCCATAATCATCAATCCTTTGGTAACCATTGTATTTTCCCTAGTTTTCCCCATAGTCCTAGTAGGCTATCCAGTTCCAGGGCTACACTCTATTGGGTTGTGGGTATTAGAAATCTTCTCTCACGTCATTCACAGTCTTCAACACCTTCACTTACTTACGGTCGCTGGACCCGTTGCTATAATGATTGTTCTGTCTTTTTATTCTCGGCTCAGACCTATTATGTTAACTGCAGCATTAATGATTTCAACGAATCTAGGCACAGAGAAGAAACTTAGTCGGCGAATGAAATCTAGTTATTATCCTATCCCCAGTGGTTATGAATTTTTAAATGCAAAGAAGAGAAGATTTAATTTTATAGATAGACGGTGTCAGTTGAACTTTATTGGGGATGTAGCGTGCAAAAAAAAGCCCTCCGAATACGGAGGGCCTGATATTTAGTTTAATTACTTAACTTTCATATCCTGGATAAGCTTATCAAAAGTTTTTTCTTCTCTAATAGCGTAAAGAAGATTTTGTTTGATTTGCTCATTTGATTTGTAGTACTGCTCAAGTTGAGCTTTTTCCATGCCTGACTGATCAGCCATCTCTTGAATTTTTTCATCAAGGTCAGCATCAGTAGCTTCAACTTCATATTTTTTAGAAATCTTATCTAGGATTAGACCACTCTTAACCTGGAATGTTGCCTTTTGAGTAACATCTTCATTCCACTTCTCGAAGTATGTCTTAATCATGTCTTCGTTAAAACCTTGTTGCTTCAGGTTGTTTCCTAGGTCTTCTTTAACAGCTTGTTTCTGCTGCTCAATTAGTGCATTAGGAACATCAAAGTCATTTTCAGCTATAAGTTTTTCCAAGATTTGCTCTTGAAGCTTAGATTGAACTTCTCTTTTCTTTTGATTTTGAAGTCTTTCAAGGTTTTTCTTATTGAAATCTTCTGCAGATTCAAAACCAAATTCTTTTGCTAATTCATCAGTAAGCTCTGGAACTTTCTTCTCTTTAATTTCTAGAAGTTCTACATCAAACTTAACATCAGCACCTTTTAGGTCTGCTTCATGGTAATCTTTTGGAAAAGTTAGCTCGATAGTTTTCTTCTCGCCTTTCTTCATTCCAATCATTGCATCTTCAAATCCAGGAATAAACTGGCCAGAACCAATTTCAAGAACAAACTCTTCAGCTTTCATGTTCTCAGGTCTAGTACCATCTGGTTTTTCACCTTCAAAATTGAATACTGCAAATTGACCCTTCTCAAGCTTTGCCTTTTCGTCTTTCAACTCAACCATTTCAGACTTAGGAGCAAGGTATCTGTCTTTAAGTTCTTTAATATCGTCTTCACTTACAGAATCGTCTTCTTTTTTGAAGCTATATTTGCTGTAATCTTTTACTTCTACTTGTGGAAATGTTTCAACAGTAGCTTCAAAGCTTACTTTCTTTCCGCCTTCAAAGTTAGTGTTTCCAAAGTTTGGGTAACCAACTGGTCTAATCTTTTCTTCTTGAACGGCTTTATAAAATTCTTCAGAAACAAAACGGTATAGAGCATCGTTCTCTACTTGAGGACCATAAGCTTGTTGAATCATGGACAAAGGTGCCTTGCCCTTTCTAAATCCTTTAAGGTTTGCTGATTTTTGTTTCTCTTTTAGAGCTGCTTGGATTTGAGTGCCAAGATCGACATCATCAAAATCAAATTTAAATTTCTTTGTGCATCCATTAAGTTCTTCAACTGTATAGGCCATAGTTTTGTCCTCTTGATTTTATGCGTTAATTATTATGAAAAAGTAGTGCGAAAATAGCCAGAAATGCGTGGAAAGTCAAAGCTTTAGGACTAATACCACGTTTTTACCTTATACAAACCTTGGGGCGGCGCAACCTCTCCGATTCGTCTATTCAGCTGTCCTTCAAAGGCTTTTTCAATATCTTCAACAGATACCTTGCCTCGTCCTACTTGCCAAAGGGTGCCAGTGATTAACCGAACCATCTGTTTTAAGAAGCCGTCACCAACAATGCGAATAAGGTGATATTCAGGCATAATTCCCTGCATATTTGGCTTTATTCCAGTTATAAGCTCACACTCAAATATGTTTCTAATGGTAGAAGTCGGCTCAGAACCAGTGCAGCTGAAGGCCTTAAAATCATGCTTACCTACAAATAGTTTGCAAGCTTGTCTCATCATTTCAAAGTCTAGTTCATACGGATAGTTGGCCATAAAATCTAACTGAAAAGGACTTTCAAACTTATTTGTCGTGAAAAGGTATTGATACTCTTTGCGAAGAGCGTCATTCGTAGGTCTAAAGGTTGAGTCACAAAATTTTGAATCTAAGATTCTTATCTCGGGTGCTAAGTGGCTATTTAATGCTCTTAGTAGGGATTCTGGTGGAATCTCAAATGGTGCTTGGATACGCACGACATGAAAAAGAGAATGAACGCCTGTATCAGTGCGACCTGAGCCAATTGTTTTTATTGAATCAGACTTGAAAATTTTCTTTAAAGAATTCTCTAATTCACCTTGAACAGTGGGACTGAAATCCTTCTGTTTTTGCCAACCAAGGTACTTTGTCCCTTTAAAAGAAAGGGTGATTTTATAAAAGGTCATTATTTCTGTGTAGACTCACCAAGCTCTGAATCTTCCCAGTCAAATACACCTTGAAATTTTTCTCGGTTAAGGGCCGCATAAATAAGCGATAAAAGTACATACAGACTTATGATGACAGGAATCATTACTTGCTCATAAATAAATAGAGAAGAGATTACTAAAAAGACTAAAAACAGAACCTTCTTTTTATTTTTTCTGACCCAGTCGCTATTTTTAAATGATGGGAATGGAAGGCTTGAAATCATAAGTACCGCATAAAAAACAATATATGGAATTGCGATATACAAATTATTAAATACTTCAAAGTCTAGTGAAACAAGAATGTAACTTAAAACTGCCAATGCTGCTCCTGGAATTGGTAGTCCCTGAAAGTAATCGCTTTTCACCTTAGAGATGTTGGCGTTGAATCTGGCCAAACGCAGGGCCCCACAAAGTAAGAATAAAAAAGCTATGACCATTCCTACTCGACCTGACTCTGTTAGAAATCGGTTATAGAAGATGATTGCAGGTGCAATTCCAAATGAAATCAGATCACTTAGGCTATCGAATTGCTCACCAAATGATGAAGATGTTCCAGTCATTCTGGCAACTCTACCATCAACGCTATCAAAGATAGCTCCTAAGAATATAAACATGCAGGCTTTATAAAACTCTCCCTGAATAGAGAACATGATCGCAATAAA
>JAGSHJ010000038.1 GCA_023954595.1 Bacteriovoracaceae bacterium
CCTTATGCCAAAGTTTCCCTATGAACTTTGTATTTAAGGGTTCAACTACTGCTCAATTCAGACAAATTGGAAATGCGGTTCCACCACTTCTTGCAAAACACATTGGCGAAGAAATCAAAAAGATAGACTTTTCCGCCAAGGCCAAGACAAAAACGCCTAAGATGGAAGATTTGGCAAAATCGGCGTTTACCTACAGAGAAAAGAAACGCGGTAGTGTTCAACACGCCTAGCCTGTCTGCTTTAGGTTGAAACGTTTACCGCAGAGGTGCACAATCCAAAGAACGGGAATACCGATCGCGGTTGTGAACAGAAAGAAGTGCGGGTAGCCAAGAGCTTCCACAAACGTTCCAGAGTATCCTCCCAAAATTTTGGGCAGCAAGGTCATTAAAGATGAAAAAATCGCATATTGGACAGCGGTGAAGGAAACATCCGTCAAGCTGGACAAGAAGGCTATGAAGGCGGCACTTGCGACTCCTGCGGCAAGGTTGTCTGCGGAGATGACCACGTAGAGCATGGCCAGGTTTGCTCCAAGCTTTGCTAAGACCCAAAACAAAAGATTAGTGACTGCCGACAGTAAGGCGCCCCACCACAACATTCTGATCACTCCAAAGCGAGTGGTAAGAGTTCCACCTAAAAAGCCTCCCAATAAGGTCATACCCAAACCAAAGGTTTTGACGACCGTTGTAATTTGATACTTGGAAAACCCCAGATCTTGGTAAAAGACATTGGATATTACCCCTAGGACAATGTCCGAGATTCGGTACAGGCCTACTAAGCACAGAAGAAGAAGGGCGAGGTTTTTGCCATAGCGCTCGAAGAAGTTCTTTGCTGGATCAATGTAGCCTTCTTTAATCATGTCAGTCTTCACTAGCCCGGATTTGCCTAATGCTACCGTGATCCCCGCAGCAGCGGTCACGGCCGTGGCAAGGCGTAAGCTTCCTATGATAAATCCGGCCAATGGGCCGTTATTGAGTAATTCGCCTAAGGAGAGTTTTAGGGTCGCTACAATATCGGAGCTTAAAAAGAATACGCCTACAAAAACAACCGCGGTGACAAGGAAAAGACCCAGAAACCGTGCGTAATCCATGGCCGAATGGTTGTCCTTTAACCTTTGCGATGCCTTTGGTTCAGGTCTGATTAAAACGGTGAGCACTCCCACCAACATGCATGCGGCCATTAGAAGATAACTATACTTCCAGGCCTCGTACCTGTAGGAGTCTTGGGTGGAACCAAAGTATTGGGCCAGTGCGAGAGCTCCCGCACCGGAGACGAGCATTCCAACTCGGTAGCCAGCTATGTAAGTGGCGGATAAGATGCCCTGCAATTTTGATTCAGCGGATTCGATACGGTAAGCGTCTATGACTATGTCTTGGGTGGCAGAGGAAAAACCAAGCATCACTGCGGCAATCGCCATGACAACCAAGGAATTGCTGCTAGTCGCAGGATCTACCATGGCCATCCAACAAATGGCAGCAATAATAAAGAACTGGGAGAGTAGGAGCCAGCTTCTTCGCCTGCCAACAAGTTTTGTTAGAACAGGAATGGGAAGTTTGTCCACCAAGGGCGCCCAGACGAATTTAAAAGAATATCCTAGAGCGGCCCAGCTAAAAAATGTCACTGCGGATCTTTCGACTCCGGCCTCTCGTAACCATAGGGAGAGAGAGGAGAAAATCATCAGAATAGGCAGGCCTGCGGAAAAACCCAGGAAAAGCATTGTTACATTTCTGGGATCCAAGAAAGTTTTTATGCTTTGAATCCAGGAAGACTGTGGGTGAGGACGTGTATCATTATTCATAAGGAATATCATACACCACTTGGCGGGAAAGCAAAGCGCTGGAGTGTTTGGGGGTTTTCGGAAAATGAGATTTGGCCGTAGGTTTCTAGTCCTGAAAGCAATTCATAAGATATAAGAATTCTGATCTTTTTATACGAGACTCAACATCAAGCCTTCTAAAGAAGATGTAACCCTTATCTGGTAATTCAAAACATGCATCTAACTCATAAGAGTTAACACCAGTACTAACTTCCAGTTGAGGACGTGCCGCGTACTGATCAATAAGAAGTTTAGCAATGCTAAGGTGAAGCTTTTCAGCAGTATACATTAATGGTGTTTTTTGATTCTCATCAACTATGTTTGGATTTGCACCCGCCTGAAGCAATAGTCCTGCGGTAGTTATATCGCTCTTTTTAATAGCAGCAATAAGTGGATAGCCTTTATCGTTTGGCTCACCATTTGGGCCCATGCCATTGGCTAACATCAGCTGTACAAATCTGACTCTCGCTGCACTGTTATCGATTTCAATCGCATTGCTAATTAAATTGAACCCATTGGACTTGGTCTTGAGAGATTCATTAACAAAAAGGTATTCCAATAATGTGTACTTTTGATCTTTAATTATTGAATGTGCCTTAGCTGGAGTAATTCCAGTAATTTTGATCGCTTCTATCTCTTCAATTAACTCACTTATCTCAAAGAGCTTTTTCTCACGTGCTAGACGCATTTCTGTACAAGTTCCAATGTCTTCAGTCAGGCAAAGTATCTTGGCACCTTTAACAATTAGCTCTTTTGCAGACTCAATGTCTTCAAGCTCAATGGCCTTAATGAGGGGAGTGTTCCCATCATTGTCTAATATATTGAGGTCTGGATTGTTCATTAAGAGAAGGACAAATTTGCTTCTAGCGCCACTTTCTAAAGCAAGGTGAATAGGACTCTCACCCTTTTCATTTTTAAGATCAATGTTTGGTTCTTTACTTAGAAGCTCATTAACAACATAGAGCTTATTGTTTTTAATTGCATAAGTTAGAGGTGTTTCGCCATTAGAAAGAATAGCGTCTACTGGAGCACTCTTTAGAGCTTCCCTTACCATGAGCGTTTCATTTGCTTCCAAGGCATTAAGCAGTGATTGAGAAGCGGATGTACCACTTCCTTCGCTGAAAACATGTGCAGCTTTGAGCTTTTCCACGTTTTCAACTTCTTTACCGCAGGAGCTGAATAGGGCCAATAGGGCCAGAACTATAGCTTTGTTTAACAAATTTAACCTCACAAACGTATGGAAATTATAGACGTTAGTAAGATCGCTCGCTACGATTTTGTAAATCTTATAGGACTGTCAGGTTGTTGAAATTATAGAGATTTGTAGGCCTAAACTCTAAAGTGATTAAAGTTTAGGCCTATTTTATTAATCTAGAAGACTTTTGATTCATACCTTTTAGAGTATTTCAAAAGAGATTGAAAATCAGGGTTGTCTTGGATCTGCTTCATAGTAAGCATAAGCACTACACCAGAGCCTTCGCCATCAAAATTTTCTCTTATATAAGAGACAATACCGACTTGCTTGCCATTTATTTTAAGTCTAAACGGGATATCGAAAGGTATATTCATGCTATCAGGCATACTGATTGGGATAAAAAATCCAAACACTGCATTGCTAACGTAAAAGGTTGTGTCTAGAAGCTTTGGTACATTTAATGCTAATGCCGGAATAGTTCCGTCCATTGTAAAAGGGAAGGGACGTCCATCTGGGAGAGTCTCTGCAGGTACAACTCTGAAGTCGTCACTTTCAACATCTCTTGGATCAAATGCTACTTTAATTAGAGTTCCACCAAACTGAGCGGGTGTGATAGTTGCACTTGAATGCCTCATCTTTGGCAGTGCCATTGAAATACCTGCTGGTAAGCTTACATTCTCAAGCCCAATCGCAAGTACTATTTGTCCGTTTTGGACATTTAGCTTTGGCCCATCAACACCTGGGATCTTTGGCAATCCTCCCTGGTTAAGGCAAGAAGTTGCTAGAAAAAAAGAAAGGCCTAAAAAGGCATAATAAAATTGTCTCATGTCGAATTCCCTTTCGAAGTTTGTCTTGAAAGTCATATCGGCATTTCTCCTTAAAGCTGAAGCCTAAAACTCGACTAACACGGCCTTTAGAAAGTTCAATGGTTTCACAACTTTCCCTAAGAATTCGTGACGTGGGTCATAGCCTATCTCAAAAAAAAAGCGCTATATTTTCGCTATATTAGAGTCATCTATATCTGACTCATTTAGGAGGAATAATGAAACTTACCCTAGTGTTGTTTGCAGTATTTAGTGCAACATCAGTGTTCGCGTGGGACGCAAAGAAAGAATTTACAACTAACTGTGCTACTTGTCACAGCATCGGTGGCGGCGATAAATCTGGACCTGACCTAGCTGGTGTTACAGAGAGAAGAAGTGAGAAGTGGCTTACAAAGTTTATTCAATATCCTGCAGGGATGATTGATGGTGACCCTGAAGAGGAAGACTACAAAGTTCCTGATCCAGTTGCTGTTAAACTATGGAAAGCATATAAGCCAATTAAAATGGCAGAGCAAATGCTTGAAGAAGATCAAATCAAAGCGCTTCTTGCTTACATCAAAGAACAATCCAAAGGCAAAACTGCCAAGGGTAAAATCTTAAAAGTTAAATAATGCAACAGCTGTCGAGCAAAACGAAAAAACAAATAACATTATGGCTAGGGGCAACTCTAGTCATGGTGTTGTGTATGGTTTTTATTGGCGGTGTAACACGTCTTACTGATTCTGGACTATCAATGGTTCAATGGAGACCCTTACTGGGAGCCATTCCTCCAATGAATAAACAGGAATGGATGGATGTTTTTCATCAGTACCAACAATTTCCTGAGTATAAAATCGTCAATCATCGAATGGATCTAGAAGAATTTAAGTTCATCTTTTTCTGGGAATACTTTCACCGATTGTTTGGAAGAATGATTGGCCTGGTTTTTATCGTTCCATACCTTTATTTCTTAGTCAGAAAGAAGCTAAATAAGTCATGGAATAGGAAACTCTTAGTTGCGTTAGCACTTGGAGGCTCTCAAGGTCTATTGGGATGGTTTATGGTTAAAAGTGGTCTTGTAGACCGCCCAGACGTTTCCCACTTTAGACTTGCAGCTCACTTTTCATTGGCCCTTATTATAATGGGTTATATCTATTGGTTAATGCTTAAGCTTAAAGATACTAGTGTTGAGCTTGAAGAAAAACTACGAGTCAAGGCCCGTAATCTATTAACTTGGTTCAGTTCTCTTTTATGCGTCCAGATTGTGTACGGTGCTTTCGTAGCAGGTCTTGATGCTGGAATTGGTTATAATACATTCCCTAAGATGGGAAAGAATTGGATACCAAGAGGGATGGGCTCTTACGACAGCGTGCCTCAGTTGATTTTTGAAAGTAATGTCGGCGTTCAATTTATTCACAGATGCTTTGGTTGGATGCTTTTTGCTTTCGCTGTGTATTTTATTTATTTCGCTGCCAAAAAGCTTAATCCTGGAAAAATGAGAAATATATTTTATTTAATATCAGGCATGGTTTTCATCCAATTTGTTTTGGGAGTTTCGACACTCTTGAGCAAAGTTCAAATCTCTTTGGCCAGTGCTCATCAAATGGGAGCCTGCGTCTTAACACTTTTGACGATCAAAGCCATTTTTGATTTGACCCAAGTCAAAAAAGAAGACGAGATTTCAATAAAAAGTGCAGATAAAACAACTGCTTAACGCAATTAATACTTGCCTGATTAGCTTTTTGAAATAATAATCTTGGCAAGACAAATACATTAAACTGACTGTTATTTCGTGGATTACTTCATGAAGGTCGGTCATTTTGGAAAAATTATGTTTTTTAAGCTGATTCCTATTTTATGTTTTGTCACTTCTATGGCCTTTGCCATAGGGGGAAAAGGCCCTTTGGAGATGTCCAAAAGTGGTCTTAAAAATGAGAAGCCTCGCTACCTAGATGACATTGGAATTGAAGAACATCTAGGGGAGAAGATTGATTTAGGCCTTGAATTTAAGAATTCTGAGGGCAAATCAGTAAAGTTGAAAAACTACTTTGCCGAAAAGCCAGTTTTCTTAATGTTGGCATATTACAATTGCCCAACTCTTTGTAGTTTGCACTTCAGTTCGCTGATGAAAAGCTTCAGAGGTTTTGATTGGGATATTGGTGATAAGTTTGAATTTGTGGCCGTTTCCATTGACCCTCGTGAGGGACCAAAGGACTCAAAAGCCGCTAAAGAGTTATACATGAGCGAGTATAACCGCCCTGGAGCTGAAAAAGGATGGCATTTCCTTACAGGTTCTGAGGAGAATATTAAAAAGTTAGCTTCACAAGTTGGTTTCAAATACGTTTGGGACTCAAATATGGAGCAATACGCTCATGCTGCTGTAGCTTATGCGCTTACACCTGCAGGAGCGATTTCTTATTACCACTACGGATTAAATATTGATCCACAGGTAATGAGACTTTCATTGGTTGAGGCCAGTGAAAACAAAATTGGAAATATTGTGGATCGGTTAGTTCTGTTTTGCTTACAGTACGATCCCGATAAGAAAACTTATGCTTTCTATGCTTATAATATAATGCGTGTTGCGGCTACGTTGGCAGCTCTTGTTTTGATCTTTTTCTTGGCAAGATTCTGGCTTCGTGAACGCAACAACGAAGTTTAAAGGGAATGTGATATGGGATTCATCAGTGAAATTTTGGCGTTTCTATTTGGCTCGACTTTGCCTGATAGAGCGGCAAAGAATGCGTACTTAATCGATGATTTGTACAACTCGGTCATGTTGTTGAGTGTTATCGGCTTTTTTGGTCTGATGGCAGTGATGGTTTTCTTTGTAATAAGATACCACCGCAGTCAAAACGACAAATCTGCTTATATTCCTCACAACGCTTTTGCGGAAACACTTTGGACTGTTATACCAACTTTGATTTTCATTGGTATTGCTGTTTGGGGTATCTGGGCATTCTACGAAAGAGAAAACACTCCAGATGATGCAATGGTTGTTAAGGTTACTGGTAAGCAGTGGCTTTGGGAGTACACTTACGAAAAAGACGGCAAGCAGTTCAGTACATTGAACACAATGTATTTACCAGTTAACAAGCCAGTTGTTTTGGATATGACTTCTACGGACGTTATCCACAGCTTTTATGTTCCAAGTTTTAGAACTAAAAGAGACACAGTTCCTGGCATGAGAACAAGCTACACAATTACTCCAACTATGAAAGGTGACTTTAAGATCTTTTGTGCTGAGTACTGTGGAACTAAGCACTCTGAAATGAGAGGCATAGTTAGAGTCGTTTCTGAAGAAAGATATAATAAGTGGTTAGATCGCCAAATTAAAGAAGCGAATATTACTGACCCTGTAGAGCTTGGTGCAAGATTGTTCAGCAGAAAAGGCTGTACTACTTGTCACAGTGTTTCTGGAGACAGAATCATTGGCCCACCACTAAATGGCTTTGTTGGGACAGATAGAGAGTTTGCTGACGGTTCAACTGCTGTTGCAAATGCAGAATATATTAGAGAGTCAATCCTTAAGCCTAACGCAAAAGTTGTTAAGGGCTACCCAGCAAGGATGAATTCTTTTGCAGGACAATTGTCTGAAAAAGAAATTGACTACATTATTGATTATTTAAAAACACTAAAATAGGGGGCTCGAAGTGGCTGAAACAAAAACTGTGGATAACGCACATGCGCATGGATCGCAAGAAGGCGTTAACTACCTAAACGAAACAAGTGGTTTGTGGTCTTGGTTAACTACCGTTGATCATAAGCGAATTGGTGTTATGTATATCTACACCATCATTGCTTTCTTTGTTGTAGGCGGGCTCTTTGCTCTAGCTTTAAGGCTTGAGTTATTGACTGCTGAGAAGTTGTTTATGACTGCTGACGTTTATAACCAAGTTATGACGTTTCACGGTTCGATCATGGTTTTCATGGTTATCGTTCCTGGTGTTCCGGCAATGTTAGGTAACTTTATGATGCCAATTATGATTGGCGCGAAAGACGTTGCCTTTCCTAAGTTGAACTTAGCAAGTTGGTACTGTCTTATCATCGGTGCTGTTATTGCAGTAGCATCTTTGTTCTTTGGTGGCGTTGACACTGGATGGACTTTCTATACTCCTTACTCTGCACAATCTGCTACCGCTGTTGCGATGGTTGTTTTTGGGGCATTTGTAATGGGATTCTCTTCAATTCTTACTGGTCTTAACTTTATCGTTACGATTCACAAGTTGAGATGTAAGGGGATGACGATGATGAGAATGCCTCTATTCGTTTGGTCTATTTACGCAACTGCAATTCTTCAAGTTATTGCAACACCAGTATTAGGTATTACTTTACTTCTACTAGTGGCCGAAAGAATCTTTGGTGTGGGTGTATTCGATCCTGCTCTTGGTGGTGATCCGGTACTTTTCCAACACTTTTTCTGGTTCTATTCTCACCCTGCGGTTTATATTATGATCGTTCCGGCTTTTGGGATTGTTTCAGAGATTATTTCTACATTCTCTCAAAAGACTATCTTTGGATATAAAGCGATTGCTTTCTCTTCAATGGCGATTACATTCCTTTCATTCTTGGTTTGGGGTCACCACATGTTCGTATCAGGTCAATCACCTGTTGCTGGGACAATCTTTACTGTATTAACAATGCTTGTTGGTGTTCCAACAGCAATTAAACTATTTAACTGGGTTGCGACTCTATATAAAGGTCAGATTACTTTAAGCACTCCAATGCTTTATGCTTTATCTTTCCTTTGTTTGTTCACAATTGGTGGACTTACAGGTCTTTTCCTTGGAGCGTTTGCAGTTGACGTTCACTTACACGACACATACTTCGTTGTTGCTCACTTTCATTACGTAATGTTAGGTGGTGCAATCGTTGCAATGTTTGGTGGTCTGTTTTACTGGATGCCAAAGATTTCTGGTAAGATGTATGACGAGCTTCTTGGTAAAGTTTCAGCTGTATTAGTTTTCATCGGCTTTAACGTAACTTTCCTACCTCAGTTTGTTATGGGCTCTCTTGGGATGCCTAGAAGATATGCAACATATGATGGTATTTACTCAGGTTACCATGTTCTTTCAACAATCGGTTCATGGGTTCTTGCTCTTGGTTTTGGTGTAGCAATCTACGCTTTGATTAAAGCAGCAATTAAGGGCGAAAAAGCTCCTGAGGATCCATTCAAAGGTACAACTTTAGAGTGGACGATTCCATCTCCACCAATTCACACTAACTTTGAAACATCGCCTAAAGTATCAGGGAGGCCTTATGAGTACAGGTAAAGTAGACAGGAGAGTAGAACCCTCTCATCACTTTGATTCCATGATTCAAGAGCATGATGCTGGTAAGCAGGGTGTTTGGTTGTTCATGGCGACAGAATTGATGATGTTTGGTGCGTTGTTTGCGGGCTACTTCATCTATAGAACAAAGTACTTCGACGCATGGGTTGAAGGTGGATCTCTTTTGGATTGGAGGCTTGGTGCTTTCAATACAATCGTTCTTCTTTTGAGCTCTTTCACTATGGCCCAGGCCGTAACTGATAGTATGCAAGGTCACAATAAGAAAGCATTCAGAAATGTTATCATCACTACTGCATGTGCTTTCATCTTTATGATCGTTAAGTATTTTGAATATTCAGGGAAAATCCATCACGGTTTATTTCCAGGTCTAGGTATGTGGAATCCAGAAGCAGTTGAAGTTGCTCAAACTAAACTGTTTATGACTTTCTACTTCGTTATGACTGGTCTTCACGGGATTCACATCCTAGTTGGTATTGGTCTAATGGTCTGGTTGATGAAGAGACTGAAAAATGATGAATTCAGTAAAGAGTACTACACTTCTGTAGAGGGTGTTGGTCTTTACTGGCACATTGTAGACATCATTTGGATTTTCTTATTTCCTTTAATGTACTTAATTTAATTGGAGTCAGATATGAGCGGACATCACGTTGTTCCATTTAAAACCAACCTAATTACCTTCCTAACTTTGGTTGTACTTACAGTTGTTACTGTTTACACAGCAAAGTATGTTGATTTAGGTGAATTTAACTTAGCACTTGCAATGGCAATTGCTGGAGTTAAGGCCACAGTTGTAGGCCTTTGGTTTATGCACCTTAAATATGATACTTGGATGAACCGAGCTATCATGCTTTCGGCAATTGTTTTCGTAGCGTTGCTTTTTGTAATCTCCGCTGTGGATATGTTTACAAGAGCCTAATCTAGATGATTAAACAGCTTAAAACTCTTTTTAAATCCGGAATCGTTTTCTTTGTCGTGATCAGTGCTATCGCTGGTTACGGCATTGGTTTTCCAATTGAGGAGAGTTTTAGCTTCTTACACTTTGTTGCCATGGTCTTGGGAACAACTCTTATCTCCTCAGGCAGTCTTGCTCTGAATCAAATTCAAGAAATTAGCAGAGACAAGAAAATGGAGAGGACTCAAAAACGTCCTTTGGCCACTGGAGAGATATCTAAAAAAACGGCCTTAATTATTAGTATCAGCAATATGGTTGTAGGTAGCTCCATCCTATTTTGGGTGAACCCTGTAACTTGTTATATTGGGCTTTCGATTATTGCACTATATAACGGTCTGTATACGCTGCACTGGAAACCTAAGTGGATGTTTGCTGCAGTTCCCGGTGCTGTACCTGGTGCACTTCCAGGTGTTTTAGGCTTTAGTGCTGTAAATAACAATTTACTTTCCCCTGAGTCAGTATATTTGTTTCTTGTTATGTTTCTTTGGCAAATGCCTCACTTTTGGACATTGGCCATTAGATTTGCAGATGATTATGAAAGAGGTGAGTTTCCAATTCTACCTGTAGTAGTTGGAAAAGAACGCACCATTTATCATATTTCATTTTATGTTTTTGCTTATGCTTTACTTGCCATCATGGCACCGTTTTTTGTCAGTTTTTTCGTTGCCTACTTTGTCTTGATGATTCCTTTTGCACTTATGGTTGTTTGGGAGTTCTTTAAGTATGCAAAGTCGACAAGTGAGAAAGCGTGGCTACCATTCTTTTTGTGGACTAATTTCTCACTTTTAGTTTTCCTTTACGCTCCACTTGCCGATAAGTACATACGTCTTTATATGGACGTGTTTCGCTACCAATAATCTAGGCCTTTATTGGCCACTATCATGAATTCTGTAGCTTACGCCTGTTAACAACATGGGCCATGGCCGTTACAATTAAGCTAAATTAAAGAAAGGATACATATGAGTACTTCTAAAGAGATATTTTTAAAAGATTATAAAGAACCAGACTTCTGGATTGAAAAGACTGAATTGTTTTTTGATATAGAGGTTGAAAAGACTATTGTTCATTCAAAGCTTTCAATTAAAAGAAATGGAACTCACAGTGGTGAGCTTGTTCTTGATGGAGTTGATTTAAAACTTCTAGAGTTGAGTATTGATGGACAGGAGCTTTCAGCTGATGACTATTCAGTTACAGATAAAAGCCTAATCGTCATAACTGATAAGAATGAATTTGTTCTTGAGTCTAAAGTTGAAATCGATCCAAAAAATAACTTTTCTTGTGAGGGTCTTTATAAATCTGGCGAAATCTTCTGTACTCAAAATGAGGCACAGGGCTTTAGAAAGATCACATACTTTCTGGATAGACCTGATGTCATGAGTAAGTTCACAACAACACTTAAGGCCGATCAAAAAGTATTTCCGACTCTTTTATCCAATGGAAATAAGCTCAGTGAGAGTGTCGATGATAATGGAAAGCTTGTTGTAAGTTGGGAAGATCCACATCCAAAGCCTGCTTATTTATTTGCAGTTGTAGCAGGGGATCTGGCGAAAGTGCAAGATACCTACACCACTATGAGTGGAAGAGAAGTTAAGCTTGAAATCTTTGTAGATCATGGAAATGAAGACAAGTGTGATCATGCGATGCTTTCTCTTAAAAACTCTATGAAGTGGGATGAAGATAAGTACGGACTAGAATATGATTTAGATATTTATATGGTTGTCGCTGTTGATTCTTTTAATATGGGAGCTATGGAGAATAAAGGTCTTAACATCTTTAACTCCGCATATGTATTAGCTAAAAAAGAAACGGCAACAGACGCCAATTTTGCAGGAATTGAAGCAGTAATAGGGCATGAGTACTTTCACAACTGGACAGGTAACAGAGTTACTTGTCGTGACTGGTTCCAGTTAACTCTTAAAGAGGGATTAACTGTATTTAGAGACCAGGAGTTTTCTTCTGATATGCTCTCAAGACCTGTAAAGAGAATTGATGATGTTGTGATGCTCAGAAGACACCAGTTTCCTGAAGATCAAGGCCCTATGAGCCATCCTATTCAACCTAAGTCTTATATTGAAATAAATAACTTCTACACAGCTACAGTTTATGAAAAAGGCGCGGAAGTTATTCGTATGATTCACACCCTTTTGGGTGAGAAGAATTTTAGAAAGGGGATGGATCTGTACTTTGAACGCCATGATGGACAGGCCGTAACTACTGATGATTTTGTAAATGCAATGTCTGATGCTAGTGGTATTGATTTGGCGCAATTCAAAATGTGGTATCACCAAAACGGAACTCCTAAGCTTAAGATTTCTGAGAAGTTCAATGAAGGCGATAAGACTTTCGAGCTATGTGTAGAACAAGTTGTCGATCTTAAAGGGCAGGACTTTGCAAGTTTGCACATGCCTTTTCACATAGGCCTTATTGATCATGAAGGACAAGAGCTACCAATTGATGGAGAGTTGGAGTTAAAAAATACAAAAGAGATTTTTAAATTCGAAAATATCGACAAGGCCCCTATCGTTTCTCTAAATAGAGGCTTTAGCGCACCTGTTATTATCGAAAAAGATTACTCAGACAAAGATCTTATTCATCTCATGGCATTTGATACAGATACCTTCTCTCGTTATGAGGCGGCACAGGAGCTTTATAAGAAAGAGCTTAAAAGGTTTGTTGAAGCATATCAAAGCTCAACTGAGTACAAGGCCCGTGAAGAGTTTTTCACTGCATATGGGCGTCTATTAAATGATGAAAGTTTGGAGAAGGCCTATCTTGCATATGCTCTTGCGTTGCCAACAGTTAAAGAATTGTACGAGTCCTATGAGGTCTACACAATAGAGGCCGCACATTACGCAATTAAGAACTTTAAGCTTCAAATATCTGATAGATTTAAAGACGATTTTGAAAGAATATATCACTCTTTAGAGACAAAAGACTTTGATCTAAGTGCCAAGTCAATGGGCGAGCGCTCTTTGAGACAAGTTTGTATGAGCTTTCTAACTCTTCAATCAGAAAAGAAGTATAGTGAACTTGCAATAGGCCAATTTGAAAATGCCACAAACATGACTGAAGAATTCTCAGCACTGAGTTTTCTTGTAAATAACTATCACAGTGAAAGTGATGCTTACTCACAGGCCTTCTACAAAAAGTGGAAGCATGAGACTCTTGTCATTCAAAAGTGGTTTGCCCTTCAAACTGGATATTCTGAAGTAAGCATTGAAACTTTAAATGAGCTTGAAAATAACGAAGCATATGACAAAAAAGTACCAAACCTTCTTAGAAGTCTAGTTGGTGGTTTTGCCATGAACAATCACCTACGCTTTAACGACCCATCAGGGGATGGTTATAAGTACGTTGCAGACAAGATTATTGAAATTGATAGCTACAATCCACAAGTGGCCTCAAGACTCGCTAAGAGTATGAATCATTTGAAGAGACTGGATGAGAAAAGAAAAGGACTTCTTGCTAAAGAGCTAGAAAGAATTCTAACGCACAAACTGTCAGACGATACATTCGAAGTCGTAAATAAGAACTTAAATGGTTAGATTTAAAATCTTTTTTATCCCAGGGTTTCCTGGGATAAAAAATGATTAAGATAATGTTGGATTAGCGGTTTTTTTTGATCAAAACTTTCGCTTCTTTCAGCTTTTTGCTGTCGGCGTTAATCTTGATTGCTA
>JAGSHJ010000524.1 GCA_023954595.1 Bacteriovoracaceae bacterium
AGAAAGTTAAGGTACATAAGAGGTCACTTGATGAATCAAGAGAAAATACGCCTTACGATGTTTCAGTAATGAATGCCTTAAAAAGCTCCAAGTATCCAGATTCTGAATATATTATGGCCTTAACTATTGATGCGCCTTTTAGAAGTGCCATGTACATAGATAAAGCTATAAATACCTTAGTTATTTACGAAGTGAATTCCGTTTTTGCGGTCGTCCCAGAAAATGACCTTTTTTATCAACATCAGGGCAATGGATTAGTGCCAGTAGGGATCAATGAACACTATAGTCCTTTAAGGTTTGAAAGAGAATATCTCTATCGACAGGTCGGCGGATTGTTACTTGCAAAAGCAAATTCTTATGGCGATTCGAAAAGCATTTTTGATGGAAAAGTTGGCCATATTGTAATGACTAGCTCCGCTGCTAAGAAGGTTTCAGATACTGAATCTCTTGGAATTGCGAACTATCTAATTAATGCTGAAGGAAAAAATTGATGAGCCAAAACTTAAATAACAAAGTCATTTGGTTAACGGGGATTTCAGGCGCTGGAAAAACAACAATTGGTAGTGCATTAAATCAGAAGATCCTAGAAGCAGGAAAATCTAGCTTATTTCTTGATGGAGATGTGGTACGTGACTTTTTTGAAGGTGATTTGGGCTTCTCTAGGGCTGATAGAATAGCGAATGTTAGGAGAGTAGGGTTTGCTGCAAAAGTTGCCGCAGAACTAAACGCTAACGTTGTTGTTGCTAATATAGCTCCTTATTTTGAAGTAAGAGATTTCCTTAGAAAAAAGTTAGCCTCTAAATATGTTCAAATTTATCTCAAAACGTCTGTTGAGAAAGTGATGGAGAGAGATGTAAAAGGCTTATATGAAAAATATAAAAATGGAGAAACTAAAAACCTGGTTGGAGTAGACGATCCTTATGAAGAGCCTCGCAATCCAGATTTAATTTTAGAAACTGATAAAGAGCCATTAGACGTATCCATTAAAAGAATATTAGACTTTTTGAAAGAGAACCACGGAGTTGAACTTGAATAGTTTGAAGTTAAATAGCGAGACCTGGCTAGACCTTACAAACATGGAAAAAGGTGTTTATAGCCCTGTTGTAAAGTTCATGGGGAAAGCAGATTATCAATCGGTTGTAAATAATCTCAGACTCGATGATGGGGTCGTTTGGCCGCTCCCGATCACTCTAGAAATTGACGAAGGACAAGCCAGCAATCTTAATAATGGTGATTTGATTGAGTTAACTTCTGATGATGAAAAAAATATTGGAACTCTTAAAGTCGAAGAAATCTTTAAAATAAATGACCTTAAAGGGGATGTACTAAAGTTGTTTGGTACAGACTCTCAAGAGCATCCGGGTGTCAAAAAGGAATTGGATAAATCACTTTTTCGTATCTCTGGCAGTGTTGATTTAAAACTAGAGTCTCCAATTGTTGATGATCCAAATATTATGTTTCCTGAAGATATTAAGAAAAAGAAGAAAGAGTTAGGAATTGAATCTCTTTCTGGGTTTCAAACAAGGAACCCTCCACATCGTGCACATGAGCATCTTCAAAGGGTTGCAATGGAAGTCTCTGATGCACTCTTAATACATCCGATTACGGGCTGGAAAAAGACGGGGGATTTTACACCTGAGGCTATTGTTGCAGCTTATACAAAAATGATTAGAGACTTTTATCCAAAAGACAAAGTTCTCTTTGCAACTCTATCGGTTGCCATGAGGTATGCAGGCCCAAGAGAGGCTATGTTTCATGCATTAATTAGAAGGAATTATGGATGTACACATTTTGTGGTTGGAAGAGACCATGCAGGTGTAGGAGATTTTTACAAGAAGTATGAAGCGCAAGAGCTATGCCAATCT
>JAGSHJ010000167.1 GCA_023954595.1 Bacteriovoracaceae bacterium
ATTCCATGTCATAGAGTCATACGTTCTGATGGAGAACTAGGTGGTTACTCTTGTGGTATTGAGAAAAAAGTCTTTTTGCTTGAACTGGAGTCTAGAGTTTCTGGAAAGTAGAGGGGAGTAGGTATGAATAAAAAATTACTGAACTTTGTAAAGGCCGGCTTCATTGATATTTCAAAAGATCTTCTTAAAAATCCACAGGGCCTGCGGGTTAAACTTGATGCCGCAATAGAAAAACTTAACAAACAACAAATTAAAGATGCGCTAGGGAAAAATGTTGAGGATTTAAAAGTCTTGGTTAGGATGACTAAGTCCTGGCTCAATAAAGACTATCGTGAAATTTCCGTTCAAAGTATTATTTATACCATCGCAGCAATTGTCTACTTTGTGACTCCTACCGACTTTATGCCAGATTTTATAATGGGCCTTGGGCTTCTAGATGATATCGCTGTACTGCGCTGGGTAATGAATCAAATAAAATCTGATATTGATAAGTATAAGCAGTGGGAGAGAGGTAAAAAGCTTAAAGAGAGCTCCTCCAATCGACAAAAAGCCAAAACTGACGTATCTAAATAGAATAGAAAAATAAACAATAGGATCGTATATGAAACTGATTAGCTTATTTGCAATATTTGTTCTGGTATCTTGTGCTCAGCAAAGTGTTGTTCTTGATAAGAAATACCTGCACCCATATGAGGACTTCGACACAACAACAGTTGTTTCGGTTGCGAGTCTACCAATAAAGCTTGAGGGCCTTGTTGACCAAAGAAAAGTTAAGAGTGTCGGAATTGCTAGAACGGGTGCTCAGTTTAAGAAAACCCCTGTTTTTTTCGATGCGGCTTTTGTTGAAGTCTATAAAAACCACCTAAGAAATGAATTAAGTAAAAGAAACGTTCTAATGGTCAATAGTGATCAGAAGGCCGAAATGAATGTAATGATCAAGGAGTTTTGGACTGAAGAAATTCTTGAGAAGTTTCAACCTGAGAAAGCTGGTTGTAAAATCTCACTAGAGGTTCAGATGATCAAAGGTGAAGAAGAGTATAGAGGAGTTTTTTGGACACAGATTACTTCTCCTGGCGATTTAGGAGATGCAACGGAAAAGCTTGCACCTACCTTAGCTTCTTGCATGAACTCTATTGTTGAGAAAATTGTGAATGATCAAAAATTTATAAAATTTATTGAAGCAAAACCGATAATCTAATTTCAAAAACTAAGTAGGAGAGAAATATGTCTTATCAAATAATTGAAGATCTAAAGTGGCGTTATGCTTGTAAAAAGTTTAATCCAGATAAAAAACTAACTGAAGAGCAACTTGATGCTCTTTTAGAGTCACTAAGATTGACTGCATCTTCATATGGCCTTCAGCCATGGAAGTTTATTGTAGTTAAGAATGAAAAATTGAGAGAGGAGCTGGTTGGTGCTTCTTTCGGTCAGCAACAAGTAAAAGACGCTTCACATTTAATTGTTCTTTGTGAAAAAGAAGAAGTCGATGAAGCTCACGTTGATGCATACCTAGAAGACATTTCACAAACTAGAAATGTTGAAACTGACTCTTTGGCAGGGTTTAGAAAGATGTTGATCAAAATGATTGTTCAGCAACCTGCTGAGAAGAGATTAGTATGGGCCAAGAATCAAATCTATATCGCTTTGGGTACACTTCTAACAGTTTGTGCAAACCTTAAAATTGACTCATGCCCAATGGAAGGCTTCAAGCCTAACGAAGTTGATAAAATCCTAGGTCTTCACGAAAAAGACCTAAGATCTGTGCTTATTTGTCCTGTAGGCTTTAGAGCAGACGACGACGTCTATACTGAAAAACTTAAAGTTAGATTCAATAAAGACGAAGTCGTTGAAGTATTAGATTAAAATCATGTCTTTCCCAGGTGGATTATTCGATCCCCTGGGATACTTACCGGATTCCTGTCTATTCCGATTACAATTCCATCATATGGCGCAAAGTATTCTTGAATAATATGCCCAAACGCGTCTCTTATTACAGCAACCCGTTCACCTTCATAGACCGTATCGTAGAGTTCAGCTTCAACTTCAAGTAGCCCACCGTTTGTCGTTCTTAGCCAGTTTGAGCTTCTACAAATTGTCTTGCTTCTAAATTCAAAGTCTCTGGTTGAACTTAAAATTTGTAATCCATCTTGCATGCAATGGAGAATTCCCAGTAAAACCTCTCGTACGTATTTTTTTTGATAAATATTCGGATTACCTATCTCTATTGTAAGTGTCGTGACGTTATTGTCTTCAGCTGCCTTTCTAAGGGTCTTAACTGTTTTATCACTTGCATGAAGTACTATTGGCGTTCTTTGGTACTTTATAAGTTGTTCAACTTTAGAGTTGTCCAGGTTGGCCCTGGTGTACAAAGTATTGATTCGACCTTTACTTGCTGTATGTAAATCAAATAAATAGTCTGTTCCAACAATTACTTTATTAAAAAAGTGATAAGCAAACACCTCTCCTGGTAATCCATTTTTCTTACCTGGCATAACTCTATTTAAATCTGTTCCGTCTATGAACTCTCTTCTTTTAACTTTAAAGCCGAGTACGTTCACTATAGGGATTAATACTAGGTCTCCCTTAAGAAGAGTAGGATCAAGCTCTTGCATCATTTGATAGCACAGAAAGGTTCCATTGAGCTCATCGCCATGAATGGCGGCGGCAATTGTCGTTCTAGGGCCTGGGTTTGCACCACGGATGAGGATGACCGGTACGTAAACCGTATCACCTAGTTGATCAATACTGATGTGAAGTTTGAATTTGTATTTTCCATTTCTTGGAAACTTTTCAATCTCTAGACTGTCAAGAATTTCACAGTCCTCCATGAAGCTTCTATCCATTATAAAACTCCTCTAATAGAACTTTGTCATTGTTTAAGGATGTAAAAAGATCCTCGTTGAATTTGTCATCAGATAATAGCTGCTCGCAAATCTTATCAATTGCGACTACCGACAAGGCACTTTGAATGTAGGCCTCAATCATGTCGTCTAGGCCCAGGCCTAAAGTATTAAATTCTTTTCTATCAACAAGCATCAATCTCTTTGAATCACTGCTCCATTCATTGTTGGACAGTTTTATCGATAAGTTTGTGCCTAGCATATCCCAAGAGTTTTCAGGAAGAGTATCTGTTAGGGGGGCCTTCGCTCTTCTTGCATAGGTTGCAATTGGAGAGAAGCCTGTCTTGTCGTTATTTATAACCATCATCCTTAAATCTGCTACAAAAATTTCGTTTCTTTTGTTGGGAAAGGTACCCACGTGGAAGAACTTATTGTCAGTCAATCTTGGGTACCAGTCTCTAGGTGCAATTAAGCTTTGAACAATAAATTGTTCATAAGGGAAATCAATCTTTAAGAACTCTTCAAACTCTTCTTTATTGGAAATTGTATAAACACCTTGTCCTGCATTTGAATAAGGAACTTTTATAACTGCTAAATAGTCAAAGCGCTCTACCCATAACTTAGTCTCTTCTTTATTTAAGTCCTTCACCGTCTCTGGAAAGTTAATTCCAATACCAAATTCTGCATGCTGGGCATTAAATAACTCATAGGCCTTACTCGCCACAAGCTTATTTCTTCCCCCTGCTAGACAAGCTATTACGGGATTTAGGATTAGAGTTTTTGAAACTAGAGGGATCCTGCTCCAAGGTCTTTGTGTGACATAACGAAGAGCACCTCTGATAGGTCTCCACTCATTATCAACAAATACGTTTAAAACACCATCATCAAATTTGATATGCTCATTTTTCTCATCACTCATCAGAGGTACTAGAAAGACTTCCTCATCAAAAACATCCGCCATTGTTGCAGCGTAGCCTGAGGCCTCCATGTAGTTTTTGTCATATAAAACAGCAAGGCCACCTTCTGTCTTTAGTGATCTCTCTAGTTGGTTTTTAAAACATTGAGTTATAAGAGTATGGTAGCCACCTTGTTCGATGTTTTCATTGGCAAGGGGCATAGACTTTTGTCCTGAGGGGCAAGAGTTTGTCTCTATGACTACGACCTTTCTATTTCCAGTCTTAGTAGTTGTGTAAAACAGGTCCGATCCGCCCCAATGGAAATGAGATGTCTTGTAGTTTAACAAGCGATCCAAGGCCTTTCTATCAACTTGAGGATTCAGGTGGCAGTATCTTTGAGCAATTCTATCATTACCTAGATTATAGAAGTACGAAACTAGAGGGTGTAGCTGAGCATTCAAAACCTTTGTGTAGAAGTGGTTTTCCGGGTCAAAGTCATGAGGAGAAAACCTCTTAATAATATCCATGGGCGTCCTTTTTTTAAAAGAGGGCTTAAAGCAAGAGCGATGCCATGATCCTTTGCCAATTTTGAGAGAAATTCGGAACTTTGAGGACCTGTTTTTATCCTAAAAAAGAATCGGTAGTTCACATTTTTGTAGCTAAAACTTGTTTTTATGGCGCATACTTGGGCTATAAGAGGTTATATGAAAGGCTTGGAATTACCGGTTAAGAAAGAAACGATCTTTCTTGATACTCGATCAGATAAAATGAAAGAAATTTATGAGTTGGCGGCAAGTGTGGCGTCCACTTCATCAACAGTTCTTATCACTGGAGAGTCGGGAACTGGTAAAAGTTTTCTTGCACGCATGATTCATCAACTAAGTAATAGGCAAGGCCTACCCTTTGTAGGAGTACATTGTGGTGCTATCCCAGAGGGATTGGCTGAAAGTGAGTTGTTCGGACATGAGAAAGGGGCGTTCACCGGGGCCTATAAAAGTAAGGTCGGTCGATTCGAGGCCGCAAATAAGGGGACAATTTTCTTAGATGAAATCGGAACTATCAGTTCTTCTATTCAAATAAAATTGCTTCAAGTTCTCCAAGAAAAGAGCTTTCAAAGAGTCGGTGGTGAAAAAGATTTAAAAGTCGACGTTAGAGTTATTGCCGCTTCTAATATCGATTTTAGCTCTCTAGTTAGTCAGGGACTGTTTAGAGAAGACCTTTTTTACCGACTGAATGTATTTCCGATTGAGATGCCTGCCTTAAGGGAGAGAGTTGAAGATATCCCAGAATTAGTTCAGTTTTTTGTACGCAAATATTCTAGAGAGATGGGAAAAAACATCACAAGCGTCAGTTCTGAAGCGATAGATGCACTAAAGGTCTACACATGGCCTGGAAACATCAGAGAGCTTGAAAACGTGATTGAGAGGGCATTTATAATAGAAAAAACAGACTCTCTGACCCTTCAGTCACTACCTATGAGTATCCAAGTGCTAGGACAAAACGTCATAGGCGATCTACCGATTGAAGTGGAAAAAGTTCAAAGTCTTGCCACTGTTCGAAAGAGTGCCCTTGAGGCCGTGGAGCGCAATTACCTTCAAGAACTTCTTCACCAAACAAAGGGTAAGATGAATAAATCTGCAGAGATTGCTGGTGTGTCTCCAAGACAACTTCATAAGCTTTTAACCAAACATCAAATTCAGCGAAAAGATTTTAAGTAAGTTGGCACACAATTTGCTTTGCATTCAACTAACGGAGGCCATGAGTTGCCTTAACTAGGAGAATGAATGAAAAAGAATATTGTTAACCTGTTTATGCTTTTCGCTCTATTGGCGATGATCCAAAATGTTTCTATTGCACAAACTGATAGTACTGACAGTGCAAGTGAAGTTTCTATTGATGAAACTGAAGACTATGGAATTGATTCTAGTGATGAGGAAAGCTCTATCGCGGAAGAGCCAACAGAGGAATCTTTCGAATAATAGGCTTCTAAATATAAGAAAACCTAATAATTTCAAGCTAAAGACCGATAAACTAACATGGTTAATATTCCATGGTTCATCGGTCTATTTCTTTTAACTATCAACTTTGCCATTGGTGAAGATTCCATATTCTATAATTCTATCGAACTGAAACCTATGCCTGCTTCTGTTGGTGATCGATTTGAGAGGGCCGCAGGCTCTTTGGGTCTTTCTAAGGCATTTGTAGGTGGACAGGGTAGCTCCTACCTTGGAGTGAACTTGGTGTTTTCCGACAGTTTTCTAAATTCTAGAATTATCATTAAGTATGGAGTTAAAGGTAACTACAAATTGGGGAAGACATATGAGCTTGATGACTATAGGGCCGTCCACGTAGCCTTAGATGATACTCACGTGGGAATCTATTATAAGAACTTCTCAAAGAGCAACATCAATGAACTCATAAAGCTCATTGATAGGGAAAAGCATTACTCTGGCCTGTCATTTTCATTAATCTCAAATGCCCATGCCGATTCATGTGTAAAAACAAATCTATTACCAACTCCCGGTAACCTTGAAGACATTTCTGCAATTTCAGTCTCAAGTATGATGGCGGACTGCTTTTCCAACGCGAAGGAAGGAGGTTTGGACTCCACAGTAGGTGTTGCAAAGAGCATTTATAAGTCACTAAATGAAGAAAAAGACCGTCTATTTAATAGTCCTATCAAACGTCTAAAAGAATATGTTTCCTTTGTTGGAGATGGCCTTGATGTATTGTGGGATTTTTCAAAAACAATGGGTCAACTGGTCACAAATCCAAGTTCGGCCATAGCGACGTTAAAGCACAAATATGGTGAGTTTGGTGAGCAGATAGGACAATTCTACTCTTCGATTGAGGCCCTCGGTCTCGAGCAGAAGATGGAAGCTATTTGCCTTCTTATTGGATCTCTTGGAGTAGACGTTCTAATTACTGTACTTACTGGTGGGGCCGCAGGTGCCAAGATTGGTG
>JAGSHJ010000071.1 GCA_023954595.1 Bacteriovoracaceae bacterium
ATTAGGGTATTAGTAAATTCGAGTTTATTGTTCATTGTTGCCGCTTTAAATTATCCTTCCTTGATTTATACCTGAGGTTGATAATAAAATCTATAAACAGATCTCAACGGCAGTGGAGTACCATGGACGTACAATCAAAATATAAAGAACTCTTCAGTGAGAGTAGGCACGATGAGGCTGTGGACTTACTAAAGAAGTCTGAAGCTTTATTTGATCCTGCGATTTATCATTATAATTTAGGTGTGAACTACGCTAAGCTTGAAAACTTGCCCATGGCAAGGTTGCATCTTGAAAAGTCTATTAACCTGGGGTTTAAGACGCCAGAGAGTCAAAAGAGCCTTGAGCATGTTAAAGAAGTTCTTGGTGTTGAGGCCTTGGAAACAAAGTCTTCATTAAAAGACTACTCCCTGGACTTAGCTCTAGATACATCATTAGTTACGGGAATAAATATAACATTGTTGTTAATATTCATTCTATTGTTGAAAATTCGAAAAATTAAAAAAAATTGGATCAAGCTACTATGCTTGGCCATCTCGCTCGGGCCTTTTTTATCTCAGGCCTATCTTAAAAAAGAATATACTAGTGTCATGTCCGTTGAGAAATTGGACGTATTAAGAGGTCCATCTTCGATATTTGAACAAACTCAAGAGCTACCACCTGGGATGAAATTTACAATTTCTTCTTCTGAAGGTGATTGGGTTTATGTG
This sequence comes from Bacteriovoracaceae bacterium, assembly GCA_023954595.1. Lineage (GTDB taxonomy): Bacteria > Bdellovibrionota > Bacteriovoracia > Bacteriovoracales > Bacteriovoracaceae > UBA845. The sequence continues at coordinate 708 of JAGSHJ010000071.1, forward strand.
GTTGTGCCTCAGTCGCACAGTGGTTGGATAAAAAATGAAGGATTCACAAAATTATGAGTTACGAAGAAGACATTAAATCACGTACAGGAACGGACTCCTTCAAAGAAGATCGTTTGAATATTCCAATTTTAAAATATTTCTGGCAGGCCAGCCCAATTTCAGGTGCTAGACAAAAAGGTATCCACAAGTTTCTCAGAAAAGTCGCAGTCTTAGACAATTTTTCTGATTATGAACTAAGGCGTTTTTCTCAGTTTCTACATGTTAGAAACTTTCACCCTGGTGAGAAAGTATTTCTAGAAGGCTCAGGTGGATTTGGCTTTTATCTAATTCTTTCAGGTAATGTTGATATATCTACTTCAGGAGTTGATGAATCCGGAGCAAGTACCCAGCAACTTATAACCACCCTAAGTGGCGGTGAGTATTTTGGAGAGTTGGCACTTTTAGAAGAGAGAAGTGTTAGAAATGCCACAGCTCAAGCTCGTGGACAGGTTACACTTTTGGCATTTTTTAAACCGGATTTAAATGAACTCATTGAGAGATACCCAGTAGTTGCGTCAAAACTACTTCGATCGGTGTCTTTAATTGTCTCAAGAAGATTTAAGGCCGTGGCCAATGAATTAAAAATACTAAAAGAAAGAATAAAGGTTCTGGAAAGTGAGTCAAACGAAGAAAATAAATAATCGCCTTCTAAAGAGCGTATTTTTTGCAACGATTACACTTTCCATTGCGTTGGTGTTTTTCAGCATGCCTAGAATTCTAATACCTTTTGGAGTCGCCTACATCTTGTCATTGATGTTGAGACCGCTCTCAAATGTGTTCTACAGTGCAAGCCTGAAGAAGAAGACACTTGCGGCCTTAGGTGTCCTATTAATAGCTTTTAGTTTTATATACCCGGTAGTTAACGGTGTTAGATCAATTGGTGAAGAGGCACATAAGCTTGAGTTTTATCTACCAAGAGCTGAGTCTTACTTGAGAGGCCAATACAGCACATTAAAAACTGTTGTGTCTCAAAGATTTAATTATGAAATCAAAATGAACCCAGTAGACGAGTTGATTGAGTTTGGGCAAGAGTACACTCAATCAATCTTCATATACCTACCAAAACTTTTAGGCTCACTATTAGAGTGGGGCTTTATCATACCGTTATTTCTTCTATTTATTATGAAAGATGGAAGAAAGATGCGCTTTAACTTCATTAAGATCATTCCAAACCACATGGTGGAGAGGGCCTACTTCCTCTTCCATCAGTTTAATACAAAGTTTGGTGACTATATCTTTGCTAAGTTTATTGAAGCTGCAATTGTTGGAACCGTCATTACGACTGGTCTTTTAATAATTGAATTTCCATTTGCATTTTTATTAGGCCTGTTTGCGGCAGTTACAAATATCCTACCTTACATTGGGCCGGTTCTGGGCTTTATACCAGCACTTATAGTTGGTCTTGTAGATCAAAGTCCTACTTTAGGTCCAATGGTGGCGTTGTATCTTGCTGCAAATATTATTGATTTGGCCTTAGTTTTTCCAATTCTAGTCTCGAAAATAGTTAACCTACACCCTCTTGTTGTTGTGGTTAGCGTTATCTTGGGCTCACAATTTGGCGGAATTGTTGGAATGATTGTATCAATTCCATTAGCAGCATTCCTAAAACTACTATTTGTTGAGGTCTATAACGAGTTATACACCAATCCTTCAGTGAAATGACTTTGACTCTCTCTTGTCAAAAATGATATTTAAGAGGCTATGAAATTCTTAAATATAGCTTTATTGGTTCTTTTTATTAGTTGTGCAACAGAGAAGCCTGAGGGCAAGACTGAGGCCGAAGTCCTTTTTAAAGAGGCAAGTGTAATGATGGAGGAGGGGCGCTACCTTCTTGCTACAGAAAAGCTTAACCAACTTAAAAACCAATATCCGTATAGCTTCTATGCTACACCTGCAGAATTGATGCAGGCTGATATTCTGTATAAACAAGAAAACTATGTTGAGGCCGCTGCAGCATATCTTCTATTTAAAGACTTTCATCCAAAACATCAAAAGACGCCGTATGTAGTATACAGAATTGCTGAATCATATTATCAGCAAATTCCTGAGACCCATGACAGAGACCTACAGCCGGCATATGAGGCCATTAGATACTACAAAGAACTTATCCAACGCTTTCCAAAGACAAGCTACGTTAAAGAAGCTACGACGAAAATTAAAGACGCTGAAGATATGATTCGCATGAAAGAGAAGTATATCGCAGACTTTTATTACAAAACCGAAGTCTTTGAAGCCGCTAGGTGGAGATACTTAAATATTCTTGAAAACTTCCAAAACACAGATCTTTTAAAACACTCAATGAAAAGAGTAATTATCAGCTCTTACAAGCTTAAAGAATATGACAAGTGCGGTGCATACGCTCAAAAATTTGCACCTTCGCTACCTAAAAGTGATGAAGTTCTAAAAAATACAGTTAAGAATTGTCTGGAAAAGCTAAAAAAATAAAACCAAAAAGAGGCCTAGATTGGAAAATAAACGCGAAACTCAATTGCTTGCTCAAGGAAAAGAGTTATTTAACAAAAATGCTTTAACTAAAGCTCAGCAAACTTTTGAAGAGGTCATTGAGGCCAACCCAAGCTGCTCTGAGGCCTTCTTCTTCATTGGGAACATCTTCCACATCAAGGGACAACTTGGTAAGGCCGTAAAGGCATTTAACAAGGTTATAGAGATTGATCCAAACCATACTGATGCTGCAATTAGCCTCTCGGTAATTTTAAACGATATCGGTAAGTATGAAGAGGCCAAAGAAATCTTTGAAAAGGCCAATGACCAAGTTAAAAAAGAGTCATCTGGTATTCAAGACCCACACATCAACAAAAAGTTTTCTCAAAAGCACTACGAAATTGCAGAGATGTACTTCTCTTATAATCGTTATGATGAATCCTTGTTTGAATATAACAAGGCCAGTGCACTAGATCCTGAAAATCTTGAAATCGGGATTAAAGTAGCAAAGGTTTACTCTAAGAAAGGCTTTCTATCAAAGGCCATTGAAGTGTTGAAAAAACTTAAAAATGAAAATCCTGGTTATACTCCAGCAAGAGTTGCATTAGGTCTGCTTCATTACGGAACTGGAAATGTTTTGGAAGCTCAAACTGAATGGCAAAATGCTCTGGCCAAAGATCCTTCTAACGAAGAGTTGCAAATGTATTTGAATCTCTCAAAGAGTGCTACTGAAACAAACCTATCAATCTAATCGATCTTAAAATTTAAGCAAAAAAAAAGCCTCCGATGGAGGCTTTATTTTTTTAGTTATTTTAAAACTAAGCTTCGTTTCTGTTTTCTCTTTTTACTTCTACTGTTTGAGTAGTAGTAGTCTCTTTAGCAGTGTCCATTGCTTTTGGCTCACTAACAGTTGTTCTCTTCGAATCATCTGATGCGTAAGAAACAATGTAGCTCTTAAGATCTTTGTACATTTCGTACTTTACAGAAAGCTTGCTGTCTTGAAGAACGATTTGTTTAGCAACTTTTTTCTTATTGTTGATAACAATCGGTGCTTTAAGGTTTGCAGACATCTCTGTGATGTTTGATGGAATAGTAAGGATGCTATAAATTTTAGCATCTGATAAAGCTTCAAGATCAACGCTTGCCATATCAGCAGGCAGAAGCTTTGCCACATAGTCAGGTTTAAAGATTTTAGGTTCGATGATTGGGAATGCAACTTCTGAATCTTCAATTGATTGTAACCAAAGAATTAGAGTGCTATCGCCTGGATCAACGACGAAAAATTGTTTCAATTTTTCAAATCCTAGAACGCCTTCTGAGAATGTAATTATATCTTCTTTATTGACTTGTAGTTCACCGAATCTAGTAGTGTTGACCTTCACGTATGCCTCCGAATCAAATAGCAGGTAGTCTAATTCCTACCTTTTATGATGGTATCAGTCAATTATATTGATTCGCAAGCGGGAATTTATTTCTTCTTTAGGTCTTCGCTTAAACGCGATAGGTCAGAAGGAATAGATTTTGCGGCCTCAGTGTTTTGGTCTTGGATCGCCTGATATACTTCTTCCCTGTGTATTTTGGTCTCTTTTGGAGCTTTGATGCCTAGACGAACTTGCTTGCCCTTGATTTGGACAACAACAATTTTTATATTATCGTCAATGGCTATGCTTTCTCCAAGCTTCCTTGTTAGAACTAGCATTAGGTTTTCCTCTTAACTAAACTAAGTTGGTTTCCTTCAATTGGATGTTTGATATATTATCGCATCATTAAAAATGCAAGTTATTTATTAGCTATCAGAAACCTAAAAGTAAAACTTACATGATACCCAAAAGGGTACTCTACATTGTGGTTTCAAGCAATCTAGATCTTACAAAAACGCTTTAAGTCGCTGTTTAAGACGGTTCACTTGTGCACCGCTTTGATGCGGTGAAGATAAAGTCCAAAAATATTCCATTATTGTTAAGGAAAAATTTAGTTTTATCTCATGAAGTCCATCAAAGATTTGTTCATCAACTGGGCACTCGCTTTGTAAGTTGCTTCGAGTGTACTTTGTTGTCGCGTCAAGTCAGTGAACAGCTCTGCTACGTCTGCATCCTCTATATTACTTTTATATTCTGCGTTGAGTAACTTTGTTTTCTCAATATTTTCAAATGCGTTATCTATCGAATTTATAGTCGAGCCAATTGTTGTGCGCAGCCGCACAAGATTATCCATATCTTTATCAAGCACTGGTAATAGGCCCTGAATGATCTCTGGGTTATTGGTGGTTAATGCATCCTCAAGTGCTTGGATGTGGTGGATAATACTTTTCTGTGGTCTTTGCTCTACTTTTTCTGAGGCCAGAGATCTATTGATCGTAGGCTCTTGCTCCATTTCTTTAACTTCTTCGCCCTCAATTATTGGAGTTGCGGGAAGTTTTGGCTTTTTATCCGCAAGTTTTGATTCACTGTCGGTAAAAAAGACGTCTTTTCCTGAGAAGTTAATTGGAACAAAGAAGTCTTTAGAGACTTCTATATTAGTACTGTTTCCGTCACCAAAGTATTCGCCCTTCTCGTTGAAGGGTTTACTTAGGTTTTTGTGCCCTGCGAAGACGTACTTATTTCCCATACGTCTGTTGCCTATACTAATCATTTGCTTTTTAAGTTGTTCAACTTCTTTGGATACACTCTTTCTAATATCAGCATCGTAAAAATTTGATGCTTGGCCAATAGCAAGCTCTTTTGCCTTGGAAACAATATTTGTAAGTTCTTCAATTGCATTCTCGACGAATGCTAGCTGTGCCTTGGCAAAGCTTATGTTTCTACCAAATTGCTCATTATCAACATCTTGAGACCTAATTGCTAAAAGCTCAGTATTGCCAAGAGGGTCATCTGAAGGTTTTTGAACACGCTTAAGGTTTGCACCTTTGAGTTGTAAGTCCTCAAGCCTGGACTTTGTTTTTCCTACTGCATGATTAATAGCGTGAAAGGAGCTTTGTTCGGAGACTCTAGTCATTTAATTACCTCATCATCCCTAAAACGCTGTCAAACATTTCGTCTGCTGCTTTTATTACTCTAGCACTTGCATCGTAGGAATGCTGATACTTGACAAGATTTGCCGTCTCTTCATCGAGAGAAACACCAGAAATTCTTTGTTTAATGGACTTTGCTTGGGCCAAAATTCCTGAAGTTTGCTCTGTATCGATTTTACTCTTTGCTGTAGTTAAACCTATTTTACCAACTGCTTGGTGATAGCTCTCTTCGAAAGTTCTATCGCCTTTACCCAAAACCTTCTCATGTTGTAGCTTTGAGATGGCAATTGCAATTCTGTTATCCCCAGGAGCGTTAGGAGCAAGACCTGTGGAGATGTTATTTAAGTCCTCTTTGATATCATCAGAGAGTTCAATATATTCTGCGGCACGATCTTTACTTATCGGCTCTTTAAAAAAGTTAATTCCTGTTATTTTACCTTGGCTTCCGTCATCAACAGGGTTTCCATTGGGATCGGTTGGTATCTTTTTACTGGCAAACCCTCTTTTGTGAACTGCGTTGGTCGCCTTAGTAAGCCCGTGTGCGAGCTCATCTAGTTGCCCTCTAAGAAATTGAACATCCTCATTTCTAGTTTGGACCAAGGCCGCAAGTTTCCCCTTTTTAACGTTTTCAGAAATGGATAAGTTTGTTTGGGCCTCAAAGAAGATATCTACTTTGCCTTCAGACTCTCTGCCATTACCTGCGTCGGCCATTATTTTACCGGCCTTTAGCTTATTGACTGCGCCACCAGCTACAAGAGAGCCAGTGCCAGCGATGTTAACTACATATTGGCCTTTCTCATCTTCGTAAGTGTTTACTGTAAAGTACTCTGATAAAAGACGTGTGGCCTCATCTCTTTGATCTCGAAGATCTCCAGTTTCCCCACCTGCATTCTCTAGGCGGATGATCTCTTTATTTAGATAAGCTATTTTTTCTGCTGAAAGGTTTATATCTTCTACTGCTCTGTTAAGCTTAGAATCGATTCCTTCTTTAACTGCGGTGATTGATTCATTGATTCGGTGAAAATCATTAACTACAAGACTTGCGTTATCACGGACCATCGTTCTAACAACTTCATTCTCTGGTTGATTTGCAAGCTCACGAAAAGCATTGAAGAAGCGATTGAGAATCTTATTCATACCATCACTGTTGATCTCATTGAAGATCTCTTCAATTTGAGAGAGCTGACTCGTTCTTTCTTCATTGTATTGATGATTAGATATTGAGTGGGTGAGCTTCTTTTCTGCAAGAACATCATGAGTTCTCTTTATGCTTCTAATATTTACACCACTTCCAACTACATAGTCTCCCTCTCCAAGAGGAGTGTTAGACTCTGTAGTGACTCTTTGTCTTGAGAAGTTTTCGTTGTTTGCATTGGCAATATTATGCGACGTAGTCGCCATGGACTTCTTAGATGTTGAGAGAGCTGAATGTCCGATACTAAATAAATCAGAACTCAATTCTTGTCCTTATCTGCCTAAGTTGCTTCTTGTCGCTCCGTTGGAGCCATAAGTCTTATAGTTTTTCTTATTTCCGCCAAAGCTCTCCTTTAGTTCTCTCAAAGAGATGAGTGCTTTGTTTAAAAATAATTGGTTCTTTTTGTTCTGTGCTTGGATTTTGTCGATGATATCCATAAGAATCAAGTTGAGTTTCTCAATTCTTTGACCATTGCTTTTTTGGCCATTAGCATTTAAAAACTCAACCAAAGTGTGAACCTTTTCAATTTTAGCTTCACTCCATTGCGCATTCATTTCCTGCACAAGGGCCTTTCTTATGCTGTCCATCTTTTCAATATCTTGAATAAGAAGACGCTTTTGCTCTATAGAATCGTCAAGTTCATCCATATCGCTAGAAAGTAGGTGAGTGTATTCATCGCAAGTAAGCTCAAATAGTCTTGTGTGCATTGAGCATTGCTCTTGCCATAGGTCTGCGATTGCTTCGGCCTGTAGCTGTAATTTTAATTCTTGGGCGCCATCCATGGTTACCTCTTATTTAATTTTTTTTAGCTTAGTATTCTGTTTGAAGAACCTTGTCTGCTAATGCGTCGTAATCAACTTCATAAGTTCCTGCTTGAATTCTTGCTTTCAAGTCAGCGATCTTAGATTCATTGTTCATCTCTGGTGCGGCATCAACAGCTTTCTTTATTCTTGAGAAGTCTTTAATAGTCTCAGGAATAGAAACCTTTGCATCGTTGGCGGTCTTACTTCTTATCTCTTCAGCTCTGTCATAAGTGTTCCTTGGAACATTATTGACCTTTCTAAGCCTTGCGGCCTCATTCTTGGCCGTTTTAGAGTTGGGAAAAAAAGGCGCTCTAGTGTCGATACTGTTACTCATTGCCATCTCCTTGTTTGGAGTCAACTTCCTGTTGGTAAGCGTTGATCGCATGCTTGCTTGGCATGCCGACTCTCATATGTTTTGGGTATATCTGATCTAGGATCACATCTTTAAGGCCAATTCCATTGTCGGTAGTGGCCATAATTTTGGCACGTTCGTGATCAACTAGTCCTTTATAATATTTACTAGCACTGCTGTCAGGCTCGGAGGACTTAACTGTCTTTCTCATTTCATTCAACATGTGGTTAATGAATTGTGTCTCCATACCTTGAGCAACGTCCATATATTCTTTTGGAACGTTTTCATATTTGGCCGCCGCTTGTCGCGCACGTGCCTGATAGGCAGGATTGTTTGTAAGAGAATTAAGTTTGTTTGACATCAAACCTTCCTGGTTTTTTGTTTGGGGCCTTCATCCTGAAAAGCCTTTCTAGTAACAGTATAACATTAATCCGGTGCGACATGCCATAAAAAAATATGGTTTAAGTCCAGAAAGTTGACACTATATAAGTTCAAGCTCGGCAATTAATGCCCCATTTTTCTTAAGAGTCTGAAAAATAGAAATTAAATCATCCGGAGTAGTACCAATAGCGTTCAATGCTTTCACTAAATCTTTTAATGTCGTCTTCTTCTCAATCATATGTAGAGAGCCTGGTTTAGCACCGTCACCCTCGCCAACTTCAATTGTTAAATCACCATGACTTATCGCTACTTGGTTTAGAGTTATTTCCCCTCCAGCAACGATTGTTCCCGTTTTTTCGTTGATTACGATCTTTGCTTTTTGATCCTGATTAATTCGGTAATTTTCCAAAATTGCCAAAAGATCTACAACTCTTCTTTGATAGTTTGGTGGAATAATTAGATCAATTGTTGCTGAGTCGGATGCACTGGCAAACTTACCACCAAGGTTTTCATTGATGGTTTTTACAACTCTTGCCGCAGTAGTAAAGTCTGGAGAGTTAAGGGCCATACGAATTGATTTTTTATCGTTAAAGCTCATTTTTACTTCTTGCTCAACAGTTGCACCGTTTGGAATTGCTGCTGATGTGGCAAATTTTGCCCCCTGCTTAAGGCCACCAATACTAAGAGCACCGTTTGCAATAGCATAAACTTTACCGTCACCACCTTTGAGAGGAGTCACAAGTAGTGTTCCACCACCTAGTGAGCTTGCATCTCCAATAGAGGAGATTGTCACATCAATTTTTTGACCACTTCTGGCAAATGCCGGAAGCTTGGCAGTTACAATTACAGAGGCCACATTTGCGGAGCTAACTTCTTGGACAGGATCTAGTCCTAAAGTTTGAAACATCTTCTTCAGAGAATTGTTGGTAATTTCTCCACCACTGTCTCCTGTTCCATTTAGCCCAATAACAAGGCCATATCCAATAAGAGGGTTGTCTCTTACACCCTTAATTGTAGCGATATCTTTGAGACGGTTGTCTGCAAAGGTTTGTAGAGAAAGGGTTGCAAAAAGCAACGTTGCCAGCAATTTCATTAATACCTCAATACTCGAATTTTTGGTTCTAACATTCTATTTGATTTAACAGTGTCATTATCCGCAATGTCTTTTCTAGACACTAAGGCCTGAACTTCTACATAACGTTTAGCGTTTTTAAATAATACTTCTTTTCTACCACGCAGAAGAAGGTAGTCCTTGTTAACAGACTCAACAACTTGAGTGGAAATTTTGTCATGTACTTCTTTCTCGCTACCCTCTGCTGGGGCTGCAGCGGCATCGGCCACATTTTCTTGTTCGCCCTCAGCCTTATCATCCTTCTTCTTTTTCTTAGGAGGATCAGGGTAGGCACGCTTTAACTCTTCAGTGATGTCATCTTTAAGTTTAGAAAGGACATCAATGATTACGATATCACCGGGCTTTTTAATGTTATTTGTAACAAATAGAAAACTCTCGGAGTTCTTTCCAGACCAAAGGCTTCCATCGCTATCGTTGTCTTTTAAGTCTTCGGCCCGTACACGTTGGTTGGCCTGGCCATAGTTTCGCTTAACCTTTGGGTAGACGTTTTTAGGTGTTCTTGATGAAGGGTAGC
>JAGSHJ010000231.1 GCA_023954595.1 Bacteriovoracaceae bacterium
ATATTTGGGGAATTCTGATCTGAAGTATCTACATATAATTTAATAGAACCAGAGTTGTTCCATCTAAGCTTATTTCCATTAATAGACTCGCTATATAAATAGCCAAAGGCATGGAAGCTTAAAATAAGGAAACAACAAATTAGCTTCATTTATTATTTCTTCTTCCTGACAGACGTACTGCTATTCCTAAAAGACCAAAAAGAAACACAAGCCACATAGGATTGGTTTTCTCCGCTACATTTGGGCCAGCATCCGATACAGAGGCCAGTGACCTGGAGCGTTTACTAAGAGGAGCTATTTTAGCTTGCTTCTCTACCGTTCTTTCGTATTTATCTTTGAATCTCTCTTTGAGCTTCTTTCCTTTCAATCGAGTTGCTAGCCTGAGAAATTTATCAAGTGGCATCTGTCCTACATTTGGAACTTGAGGAAACACCTGATTGACCATAATTTGGTTCTGCCCAACTTTCTTTAAAGAGAACTTTCCAAGCCCTAAATTATAGACCCAATTTTTTTCATTATGCTTTGTTGTGAATACAACGACCTTTTCACCAACTTCAAACTTTGGTGCTCCGGCCACAAGCCTTCCCTCGTCACCAAATTCACCACCTGGAAAGAATAGTTCTAGATGTCCGTTACTCACCTTTGGTCCCATCCATCTATCTGCTCGTAAGAATACCTTGGTTACTATGCCATAGTCTGAGTCTTCAACCGTATTGATGGCCACAACCTCACCTTGTACGACTCCTTGAGAGCTTAATATTTGCTCCTTAATACTCATGGGAGCAAAAGTCGTTGCAACCAAGTGAGATGCCCAGATCATCAATATAAACAGATACTTACACATAGCTCTACCCAAAAGATTAATATTCTATAAATCTTTTCGGCTTGAGCACCCTAGAACTTGAATGATTTGGAAGGTCTTTAGCTAAAATCCAGCTTATAACTTGCCACGTTTTCATAGAAGTGATTCTGGTCAATTAGGGCAATTGTATTGTTTTGAGCAGTTAGCTTTTGTAAAAATAAGCACACGGCCTGAAGTTCCCTCTTGGATAGTCCAAAAGAGAGATTTTCAAAAACTAATAAAGAATTATAGATCTCTTTTTGCAACTGGTTCAAAAGATAGAGCCTCTGCTTCTCTCCACCTGACAGGGAATTAACTCCTCTATCAAGAGATAGATAATCGAGTTTCAATATTTTGAGGTATTCATTTATTCTTCTGTACTTGGGCGTGAGTTTTATTTTTTTAACAACCTCACTCACTGGCATAGAATATGCCTCGGCCACAGTCATCTCCCCGTCTGAAAGAGAAGCGTAAATAGGTTTGAGTTTTAACCCTTTGCAATCTTCACATTTGAGTACAATGTCTTCCAAAAATTGCATCTCTACAACTTTAACGCCTCTTCCTTCACAGGCAGGGCATTGGCCTAATGCGGAGTTTGGAGAGAGATGGCCTTCTTTGAGACCCATAGATTTTGCAGCAGCAGTTTTAAGAAAGTGTTTTCTCACAATTGAGAACATATCCGTCATAGATCCAAAGGTAGAGCGAGAAGTGTACCTATTAAGATTTGCATCGATTACAAAAACATCATCTATTTTTTGCGCACTTTTTATAGACTTTGCCTCGCCTTTACTTATGTCGAGTCTTGTTCCATAGGCCTTATAATGTAATTCATTAGCTAATACATTTAAGACTCTTGCAGTTTTTCCACTACCAGATGGGCCTGTGACCCAAGTGATTTCGTTCAGCGGTATTTTAAAATCAGAAAACACTTTGTTGTAGGCCTGTGGGGCCTTAACCTCTATCCACTTACGTTTCTCAGGCACTTGTGGGGCTATTTCGACCTTGAATGGATGCTTATCTCTAAACTCTTCATAGTCACCATTAAATATGACTTCACCACCTCGTTTGCCGGACTCAGGTCCAATGAAGACAAATCGATCACTGCGGCTATGAAAGAAATCGGAGTGATCTATCAAAAAGACTGTATTGCCTTGATCCACCAAATTTCTCAAACCATTGAAGAGTTTACCCTTCTCCTCGTCGCTTAGACCTAGGCTTGGCTCATCAAAGATAAACAGTGCCCCAGTTCCTTCATATGACAGATGTTTAAGAAGCAATAGTCTTTGATACTCACCAGCAGAGACGGACTTAACTTTTCTTGTAAGCTTCAAATGTCCAAGCCCTATACCTAATGCAGTCTCTAAGATTGATAGAAGTTTTTTTATGAGCGCTTTGAAGTCTTTAGTTCTAGAGCGCATGTCAAAACTTGAAAAGTATTCGTAAACTTCACCTAGGTCCATCTTCCAAATATCATAGAAAGAAACTTTATCTTCCAAGTAGAAATGCTCTACTTCTGGTGAGATTCTCGTTCCATGACAGTTTGGACAAAGAACCTCTTTTTGCTTTCCTCTAACAAAGATACGAACGCTTGGTTTGTATTTTTTTGTTTCAAGCCATTTGAATAGTTCTTCAAGGCCACAAAACTGACCCTTTCCTTGATAAAGGATCTTCCAAAACTTCTCAGGCAATTCACTGATTGCTTTTGTGGTTGATATCTTTGCAGCTTTTAGTTCCCAATAAAGATCTTCATACTCTTGATGAAACCTTTTATATTCAAGAAACTTCACACCACCCTCTTCAACAGAAAGCTCTTGATCCACTAACTTTTCACGATCGTATTCAAGGGTAGCACCAAAGCCATTACACTTGCTGCAGGCACCTAGGGCGTTAAAAGCTGTGAACTTTGCAGGACTCTTTGAAACAACTCCACCTCTATGGCAAACAGGACAAATCTTTTGTTTTACCACAGGTGTTTTAGTGAGCTTATCTTGTTCATCAATTAAATAAATATCGATTTCTCTCTCAAGATAAGGAGCGAGCTTTTTATCCAGTGTAGCTAGAGATTTCTTTTTGAAACGTAGTACTTCCCAATATGGATCTGACTTTTTAAATTCACCAATTCCCTCGTCATAAGATCGTGATGGGAAAGGCGCATTTGAGAAGTAAGTTAAAAAGTCTGACCTACTGATGGCCAAATAAAATTTGGAGTTATCATCATAATCAACAAGATGTTCGTGTAAAACTTCCCCAAAGCTCAAACGCATAAGCGGAGTATGGTGTTCAGGACAATACTCTTGGGCGTGATGAAAATATAAGTTTTGGAAGATCTCACTAAGTCGCATTGTATCTGCGATAACAGATCGTGTTCCAACAATTGGATTTATTTGTGGAAGACCAAATACAGGTAAGACTGGAAATATTTCATCCACATCTACAGGAGCTGGTCTATCTGAAAAGAATTTTAAGTAATTAGGAAATGAGTTTAGAAATCTACGTTTAGACTCATTATAAACGGTATGAAAGGCCAGAGAAGTTTTGCCTGATCCTGAGGGGCCAGCAAAACATGTAATCGCTTTGGTGGGTAGGTCTATATCTACAGACTTTAAGTTATTTACCCGTGCGCCTCTGATGCGAATTACTTTTTCATTCATAAGTCTTTATACCAAAAAAAAGGCCCACCAAAAAGGCAGGCCTTTGATATAAACGATATAAAAACGTCTTATCTTTTTGAGAACTGGAAAGATCTTCTTGCACCAGCAAGACCGTATTTCTTTCTTTCGACTTTTCTAGCGTCTCTAGTAAGAAATCCAGCAGCTTTTAGTGGAGATCTGTTTGATTCGTTAAGAGATGCAAGGATTCTAGCGATGCCAAGTCTGATTGCTCCGGCCTGACCAGTGATTCCGCCACCTTTAACGTTGATGTTAACATCGTATTTTTCGCCTAGGTCCAAAAGGTTGAAAGGCTGTGAAACTACGTATCTAGAAGTTGCTTTTGGAAAATAATCCGTAAGCTCTCTCTTATTAACTGTAATTTTGCCAGTACCTTCAGCTACATATACTCTAGCTATTGAAGATTTTCTTCTACCAACAGCATGACCTAAATAAGTTTTTCCCTTAGCCATAATTTATTCCTTATTAACCTTTGATTTCGTATTTTTCTGGTTTTTGAGCTTCGTGAGTGTGTTCAGCTCCAGCAAAAACTTTTAACTTAGTTAATTGTTTTCTACCTAGAGATGTCTTTGGAAGCATCCCTTTAACAGCTTCAGAAACAACTCTTTCAGGAGTTCTTTCCATCATTTCACGAGCACTTCTGCTCTTTAGTCCACCAATGTGATTAGTGTGCCAGTAATAATTTTTCTGGTTAAGTTTATCACCAGTAAATTTAATTTTTTCAATGTTAGTCACAACAACGAAATCTCCACACTCTTGGTTTGGAGTAAAAGTTGGCTTGTGCTTTCCCCTTAACAATGTTGCCACTTCAGTAGCTAATCTACCAACAACTACATCAGTAGCGTCAATAACCCACCACTTCTTATCGGCGTCTTCCTTTCTGATAACGAAAGATTTTTGAGTATACATACCATTTTCCTTTAAATACGGTTGAAAATTTCCGCTTTATATAGCGGCCCATGGCCCAAGATGTCAATATTGCCTACCATTATTACTTGCCTTCTTCTGAACGGGGATTAGAAGAAGCCAATTGACACATGAAGCCTTCCAGGGCTCTCAAGACTACCATCCTCGTCCCTTTTTCTCAAGAGTTTTATACCATAGTCAAAATCTAAAGATCCGACAGGGGTTAGATACTTAAAAGTGAAACCAACCGAGGATCGAAGCTGCCCCGCATCAGGCGAACTAACAAATACCCTTCCAGCATCATAGAACACGCCAAACATGGAAGAGTCACTAATGAATATCCTAGGCTCAACCTTCAATACGGCCATATAGGCCTTATCATCCACTGTGACCTCACTTATATCTACATTGCTTGGTAGACGATTAATTTCATCATCCTCATAGCCACGCACCACATCAGCACCATTTAAACGAAAAACCTTTATATTTGGGATATATCCGTCCTCTTTGGCCAAATTTTCCTGCAATCCAGCAGCAATCGACATGGCCACAGTTCCCCTAGAGAAAGGTAGATAGAAACGGTTTCGTGAAATAATTTTATAGTAATTAATCGTCAGCTCTTTATCATCTTGGCTCAAAAGAGCTGGATTTGCGACTTCCATAGATAAATTAAACCATGACCCAGCTGTTGGATTTATTCGGTTATTTCTAAAATCAAGAGTAAGGCTTGGCGTCAGGGAGCCAATCTG
>JAGSHJ010000027.1 GCA_023954595.1 Bacteriovoracaceae bacterium
AATACACCCCTCAGTAGGCTCGCATTGTTCTTGAATTAAAACTAAGGCGATTGTATCAAGGCTCTCGATAATTTGTTCGTCTCTTTCTTTTAAGAGTCTCTCGACCTTCTCATCCTGAGCAATTTGGGCCTGTTTTTGTGCCTTCAATTTTCCAAACAAAATACCCAAGTAAACTGAAAGGCCAAGGACTATCAATCCAAGTGCTATAAATAAAAGAAGAATAGAGTTATCCATTAACTGTGCTCCGGGAATAATTGAAAGATTTTTGCTTTCAACTCTTCAAAATTGACGGGCTTTGGAATGTAATCCGCCACCTCCAAGTTTTTCATACTTTCAAGTTGGCTTCTTGCGTCATAGGCTGAAACTAGAAATACCTTCACCCGAGGATACTCTTCGTTTAGCTTCGCGGCCAACTCAATACCATTCATTTGTGGCATATTTATATCTGTAACCACTAAAGTATTGTCCCCATATTCACCACTTTCCAAAAGCTCAAGGCAGTCCATAGCGGATAGAACAAACTTTAAGTTCACACTTCCTTCCTCGGACTCCTTTCTAAAGAAGTGCTTAAACAGGATCTCTACGTCTGATTCGTCATCGACAGCAACTAGATTAATCAAAGCTCTCCTTTCAATGTTGACGAAGATCATACTCGCCCAACACCTTGTGTCATAGTAGGTGGGAATATTTTTATAAATTGCGCATCCCCTTAAAAAAATCTATAATTTAAATACTTTAAGTCAACTTATTTTTGTTTTAAGAATTATAAAAGGTCCCCAACAATGACTCCCAAAAACGACTATACACACCTGACTGGCTCAGACTCCGCATTTATCGACTCCATGTACGAAACGTACACAAAGAACCCCCAGGAACTAGATGAATCTTGGCAAATGTTCTTTAAAGGCTTTGAATACAAGTTCGACCAGGCCGGAGCAGCAATTGATGCTGAATCATTCAAAAAAGAAATTAACGTTTTTCGTTTAATCCAATCTTACAGAGCTAGAGGTCATCTGCTTTCAGACACAAACCCTATTCGCTCCAGAAAAGATCGTGCAGCAATGCTTGATATTCAGCACTACAACCTAGAAGAGGCCGATCTAGAAAGAGAATTCGACGCTGGTGAATATGTAGGTCTTGGTAGAACTAAACTCAAAGATATCATCACTCACCTGAGAAGAGTTTACTGTTACAAGATTGGTATCGAATACTACCATTGTAACAATACTGAAATTAGAAGATGGG
The DNA here is from genome assembly GCA_023954595.1 of Bacteriovoracaceae bacterium. Lineage (GTDB taxonomy): Bacteria > Bdellovibrionota > Bacteriovoracia > Bacteriovoracales > Bacteriovoracaceae > UBA845. The sequence continues at coordinate 1,246 of JAGSHJ010000027.1, forward strand.
TACGCCAGAAGTTTGAAAAAGATGGCCATACAATTGATCTTCCTGACGAGCAAAAAAAGCAGATTCTTCACAAACTAAACCAGGCCCAGGTATTCGAACAGTTTTTACAAACAAAGTTCATAGGTCAAAAGCGTTTCTCTCTCGAAGGTGGAGAGACAACAATTCCAGCACTTGATGCCTTAATTAACAAAGGTGCCGAACTTGGTGTGCGCGAATTTGTATTTGGAATGGCACACAGAGGAAGATTAAACGTTCTTGCCAACACCATTGGGAAATCTTACGAATTTATTTTTCACGAATTTGAAGGTGGTGGATCTTCAGAGCAACACACTGGTGGTGGAGATGTTAAGTACCACCAAGGTTACTCATCTGTTCAAAAGACACCAAATGGTAAAGAAGTTTATCTAAAGATCATGCACAACCCAAGTCACCTTGAGGCCGTAGCACCAGTTGCAATTGGTTACTCAAGAGCGCAAGCGGATATTAGAAATAACAGAGACGAATCAAAAATTCTTCCAGTTATCATCCACGGTGACGCTGCAGTAGCAGGACAAGGTGTTGTATATGAAACACTTCAAATGTCTGAGCTTGACGCATATGAGTGTGGTGGTTCTGTTCACTTTGTAATTAATAATCAAATTGGATTTACTACTGATTGGGAAGACGCTCGTTCTTCACACTACTCTACCTCTCTAGCAAGAACACTTGAGGCACCGATTCTACATGTTAATGGCGACGATCCTGAATGTGTTGTTTATTGCATGGAACTTGCCATGGAATTTAGACAAAAATTCAAAAAAGATATCTTCATCGATATGGTTTGTTACAGAAAGCACGGGCACAACGAAGGTGACGAGCCTAAGTACACTCAACCACACCTTTACAATCTAATTGCCAAGAGCAAGAACCCTAGAGAGTTATACATTGAGTTTTTAACTTCTAGAGGTGAGCACTTCAAGCAGATTGCTAAAGATATGCAAAAAGAATTTAAAGATATGCTCTCCGACCGTTTCAACAACGTTAAAGAGAACAAGATGCCAGAGAAGAACAAAGGCTACCATACAGAGTGGCTTGATCTTAGATGGTCTAAACCAGAAGATTTTGAACAATCTCCAAAGACAGGTGTTGATAAAAAAGCACTTGATCAAATTGTTGAAAAAATCACATCTGCTCCTGAAGACTTCAACGTTCTTAAAAAAGCAAAGAAGATTCTTGGAGATAGAAAAAAAGCATACGAACAAGACCAGCTTGACTGGGGCCTTTGTGAACTACTTGCGTATGGTTCTCTTCTTATGGAGAAAAACAGCATCCGTTTCACAGGACAAGATGTTATTAGAGGAACATTCTCTCATAGACATGCAAAACTTTATGATGAGAAAACAAATGAAGGATACTGTGGTCTTGGAAACTTATCTAAGGATCAGGGCTCGTTTGAGATCTACAACTCTCACCTATCTGAGTATGGTGTTCTAGGTTTTGAGTATGGCTACTCGCTTGCTTCACCAAAGTCTCTAAATATCTGGGAAGCACAGTTTGGGGACTTCTCAAACACTGCCCAAGTAATTGTTGATCAGTTTATCTCAGCAGCTGAAGAGAAATGGGACCGTATGAGTGGTCTTGTAATGCTTCTTCCTCATGGTTATGAGGGGCAAGGACCTGAGCACTCAAGTGCTCGTCCAGAGAGATTTCTTCAGATGTGTGCAAACCACAATATGGTAATTGTGAATTGTTCTCTTCCGGGCAACCAATTTCATGCTCTTAGAAGACAGCAGATGTGGGAATTTAGAAAACCTCTAATTTCTTTCACTCCAAAGTCTCTTCTTAGAGATCCAAGATGTAGATCTACAGTTGAGGACCTTGAGACAGGTTCATTCAAGGAAATCATCGATGATCCGAATACAGATAAGAAGAAAGTAAAAAGAGTTCTTCTATGTACTGGAAAGGTTTATTACGACCTAATGCAATTCCAGCAAGACAATAAGCGTGAAGATGTAGCAATTGTACGTCTTGAGCAACTTTACCCTCTTCCAATGAAGCAGCTTAAAGCAATGATCAAGTCTTACAGTGCGGCCAAAGAGTTCTACTGGGTACAAGAAGAGCCAGAGAACATGGGTTACTGGAGTTACTTATTCTCTAGACACCCAGAGATCTTTGCAGAGTTTGGGGTAATCTCAAGACCATTGAGCGCAACACCTGCAACTGGTATGTCGAAAAGACACGCAAAAGAGCAACAAGACATTATTAAAAAGAGTTTTGAATAATAATTAAGAATAAGGGAATTAATATGGCCATTGAAATTAAAATTCCAGCAATTGGAGAATCCATCACGGAAGTTACCCTTGCGGGATGGCATGTAGAAGACGGAGACTTTGTAGAAGAAGGGGATATCCTAGCTGATATTGAATCTGACAAAGCAACAGTAGAGCTTCCAGCTGAGTCTAGCGGAACAATCAAACTTCTTGCAGAAGAAGGTGCTGATTTAGCTATTGGTGCTGTGATTGCTTCTCTTGAAGAAGGTGAAGGCACTGCTAAGAAAAAACAAGAGGATGCCCCAGCGCAATCGCAGACGGCACAGGCTCCAGCAGCTGCTCAAGAATCAGGTAAAACTGTTCAGCACGCTTCCCCTGCTGCTAATAAAATTCTAGCTGAGAAAGGCATCGCAACTGATGGTATTCAAGGCACTGGAAAAGACGGAAGAATCACAAAAGCTGACGCCCTTGCGGCAAATGCAGCTCCAAAGAGTGCTCCTAAAAAAGAAGCGGCAAAAGAAGTTGCTCCTGTTCAATTAAGTGGTGGTGTAACTCGTGAGATTAGACGTGAGAAGATGTCTCGCCTTAGAAAAACAATCGCTAAAAAGCTTACTGCTGCTAAAAATGAAACAGCAATGCTTACTACTTTTAACGAAGTAGATATGCAGCCAATCATGGATCTAAGAAAGAAATACCAAGACATGTTTGTTAAAAAGCATGGCTACAAACTAGGTATGATGTCATTTTTCACTAAGGCATGCACTATGGCCTTGGCCAAAGTACCAGGCGTTAATGCTCAAATCGACGGTGAAGAGCTTGTTTATCATGACTATGCAGATGTTGGTATTGCCGTATCTAGTGACAGAGGGCTAGTTGTTCCTGTTCTAAGAAACGCAGAACACATGAGTCTGGCTCAAATTGAAGCTGAAATCATCAGACTTGCTACTAAAGCACGTGATGGAAAGATAACTATTGATGAGATGAGTGGTGGTACTTTTACTATTACTAATGGTGGTATTTTTGGATCAATGCTATCCACACCTATTCTTAACTCTCCACAGTCAGCGATTCTAGGTATGCACAACATCGTTGAGCGTCCATGGGTTGTTAACGGTGAAGTTAAAGTTAGACCAATCATGTATTTAGCACTTTCATACGATCATAGAATTGTAGATGGGAAAGAGTCTGTTACATTTTTGAAAACAGTAAAAGAATATCTGGAAGATCCAGCCAGAATGTTAATTGAGATTTAAGAAGGTTTTTTCATGAGTGAAAAATTTGATGTTGTAGTTATTGGTTCTGGTCCCGGCGGTTACGTGTGCGCAATTCGTTGCGCGCAGCTTGGCATGAAAACAGCAATTGTAGAGCGCTATCCTACTTTGGGTGGTACTTGTTTGAATGTTGGCTGTATCCCATCCAAGGCCCTACTAGACTCCAGTGAAAGATACCACGAAACAGTTGAGTCTCATGCTGATCATGGCATTAATGTCTCAGGTGTGAAGTTGGACTTCCCTAAAATGATGAACAGAGTTCAATCTGTTGTTGATCAGACTTGTGGTGGTGTTAAGTTTCTAATGGACAAAAACAAGATCCAAGTATTCCAGGGTCATGGTTCATTCAAAGACAAAAACACAATCCTTGTTAAAGGTGACAAAGAAACAGTTGAAGTAAAAACAGATAAAGTTGTTATTGCTACTGGTTCTAAGCCTTCAACCCTACCAGGGATGGAAATTGATAAGAAGAGAATCATCTCCTCTACTGAAGCGCTTAAGCTTAAAGAAGTTCCAAAGCACATGATCGTCATCGGTGGTGGTGTAATTGGTCTTGAGTTGGGTTCTGCTTACAGAAGACTTGGTTCAAAAGTAAGTGTTGTTGAATATGCTGATTCAATCATCGGTACAATGGACAGCGACATGGGTAAACAACTTCAAAGAGTTCTTAAAAAAGATGGAGTTGAATTCTACACAGGACATCAGGTTACTGGTGTTGAAAATAAGGGCAAGGAAGTTATCGTTCGTGCCAAAAATCGTAAAAAAGACACTGATGTTGAGCTCAAAGGCGACTACTGTCTTGTGGCCGTAGGAAGACGTCCTTATACAGACAACCTAGGCCTTGATAATATCGGGCTTGAAGTTGATGAAAGAGGAAGAATTCCAGTTGGGGATCACCTTAAAACTTCTGTAGATAATGTATACGCTATTGGTGATGTTGTTGTGGGTGCCATGCTTGCTCACAAAGCAGAAGAAGAAGGCGTTTATGTTGCAGAACATATGACAGGACAAAAGCCTCACATCAACTACCTTCTAATTCCAGGTGTTGTGTACACTTGGCCAGAAGTAGCAAGTGTTGGCCATACTGAAGAGCAGTTAAAAGCTGATAAGGTGCCATATAAGAAGGGGTCTTTCCCATTCAAGGCACTAGGTAGAGCAAGAGCTTCAAACGAATCTGATGGCCTTATAAAGGTTCTGGCACATAAAGAAACTGATGAGATCTTGGGAGTTCATATGATCGGCCCTAGATGTGCCGATTTAATTGGTGAAGCGGTAGTAGCTATGGAGTACAAAGCAAGTGCAGAAGACATTGCTCGTATCTCACATGCTCACCCTACTTATACTGAGGCCTTCAAGGAAGCTTGCTTGGCAGCAACTGAAAATAGAGCAATCCACGTCTAGATACTAAAAACGCCGCGAAAGCGGCGTTTTTTTTTAATATCCTAAATATCTACAATCAACATAGTAATAGTAGTTTCGTGAGCCTTCCACTGCGAAGGATCTAAAGTTTGCGCGATAGCGTCTACCGTATCTTGGTGATTGATCAGGCCATAAATCGATTTTAAGATCAAAGTTCATGCCCCAGTACTCAAGACGTCCTGAGTGGCGATTGTGCTTTTTAGCAACTAGGAAACTCTCTGGAACACCTCTATCAACGATAAGCTTAGCAGTTGTTCTGTTGCCAGGCCTAAAGGAGCGTTCGATTTCTATATCGGCCCACTTACCTTCACTTGTTCTGAATTCACATTCAAAATCATTGATACCCGCATGGGCCTGGGAAATTAATAAAATGAGTGGCAAAATCCTCAGCATTTTCATAGAATCCTCCTAGATACGTAATATATCTTATCTGTAGGCCGGATGTGCTGTAATGTCCATGACGATCACAACTAAACAACAAACATGTAAGAAAGTAATGGTGAAATATAAGTTTTTATTAATCTTCATGGCAACACTGTGCACAAACGCATTATTTGCGGCCGATGATGAGACTCCACCTCCTGTCTTTCTAGACGTAACCCACCAAAGAATTTCAGATAAGATTATCAATCTCTCAAATAAAATAGACTCATTTTTTGGAGACGAAAGAATTGATGATGAGGCCAACACAACTAGAATAAGACTCTTTAGTGTCACTACATTTAAGGAAGCGCAAAAGGCATCAACCGAAGCAAACTTTAGAATCCAGCTGCGTCTGCCAAGAACGGAGAAAAGACTCCAATTGGTTATAGAAAGAGAACAGGACGCTAAAGGTGACGACGCGACCACACCTAGTACGGCCACAGGAGAAAGTTCCGAGAGTAATCTTACAGATAAAACAACAGCAGGCCTGCGCTACCTTTTAGATGTTGCGGATATAAGCTTCTCTTCGGAATTAGGTGTGCGAATAAACTGGCCGCCACAGATCTTTTTTAAAATGCGATTTAGAAAAAACATAAACTTCGGTGAGTGGATTTTTCGTCCAGTTGAGGAGATTTTGTGGGTTGATCGTGAAGGTTGGTTCTCTGATTTAGATTTAAATTTCGATAGACGACTTGATTCTTCATGGCTATTTAGATTTGTGAACAATGTGCGTTGGGACAACCAAGATTACAAGCTTAGGTTTCAACATGGGCCTAGTCTATTTCATAAGATAAATGATCAAATAGGTATGTCCTACAACATGCGTGCAACTCTTGCAGAGGAGCCCAATTTAAGTTCTCAAAATTACCAGCTTGGCATTGGCTATAGACAGCTTCTTTACGACAAGTGGTTTTTCTGGGAAGTTTCTCCTGCACTTAACTTTCCACGAGAGGAAAACTTTAGAAGAACTCCTGTTGGAACAATAAAATTTGAAGCAATATTTGGAAGAATATGAGTTTAGAAATACTTTTTGAAGATGAGCACTTCATCGCCACATCCAAGCCTTCCGGGCTTTTGGTCCATCCCTACTGGAAAGAAACCAATGAGAAGGAATGCTTATTAAAAGATCTAAGAGATCAAAGCGGACATTACCTATATCCAATCCATCGACTTGATCGTCCGGTCTCTGGAATTGTTATTTTTGGACTCAACCCAGATGCAGTTAGAAAGCTTCAAGAGAATTGGCATGAAGACTCCACAACCAAAAAATACATGGCACTAGCTCGTGGTGTTCATGAAGAGGATTTGGAATTTAAATTTGCTCTTAGAAACGACAATAAAGTTGAGCAACAGGCCTTAACTCTCGCCAGTCCACTTGAGAAGTTTGAGCGATCCACTCTCATGGATATTGAAATAAAAACAGGTAGAAAGCACCAAATAAGAAGGCACTTCTCTAGAAGGGTCTCTCATGTCATAGGAGATAGAAAATACGGTAAAAAGGCCATTAACGACTTCTATAAAGACAACTATGGACTTGATCGTATCTTTTTACATGCTTATAAGTTGAGCTTCATCCACCCAATTACCCAGGTGCCAGTGACCATTAATTGTCCTCTACCTGAGGATTTAAGTGCTCCACTTGATAAGATGAGAGCCCAAAGACAATTTACACCAGGACAAGATTAAGTTAATAAAAGTTATGGAATCAAAATCACCATTTCAAGGCATCGAACGCCTATATAATGAATCAGGAATGTCAGCATTATCAAATGCCCACGTTATGGTCATCGGCATTGGAGGGGTTGGCTCATGGGCCGCAGAGGCGCTTGCTCGAAGTGGAGTAGGCCAGATAACTCTAGTGGACCTTGACGATATTTGCGTGAGTAACATCAACAGACAAATACATGCCACAGACAAAACCATAGGCCAGATGAAAGTTCACCAAATGAGTGAGCGAATAAAGGCGATTAATCCAAAGGCCAAGGTAGATGGCATCGAAGACTTCTTTAGTGCAAGCTCCATGGATGAAATACTATCCATTAAATGCGACTACATTATAGACGCAATTGACAGCGTGAAAAGCAAAGCACTACTAATTGCAGAATGTAAAAAGCGTGAATTGCCATTGGTTGTAACAGGTGGTGCTGGTGGGAAAATAGACCCTTCACTCATACAGGAAGCGGACCTTAATCGCAGCTTTAACTGCAGACTCCTGGCCCAAGTTAGGAAAAAGCTGAAAGTCGAATATGGTTTTTCCAGAAACAAAAAGCGCAAGTATGACATCCCTTGCATATTTTCTCCTGAACCACAGATCATTCCACCAGATTCATGTGGAGTTGTCGCGAGACCAAATAATATAAATTGCGAAAACGGCTTTGGGTCTTCAGTTTTTATAACTGGCATCTTCGGTTTTTTAGCAGCATCACGAGTTGTAAACGAATTGGCCAAAGGAGCTACTAATGTTGATTGATATACACACGCACACTCTTTGTCATGATCCCGAAGTAAAAGAGATTCAAGTCATGGACTCTACTCTTCCAAGTGGACTGGCCTTTCCTAGTTCAAAATACTTCTGCTATGGACTTCACCCTTGGCATGTTGATGAAGTTGATCACGACAACTTCTTTGACAGGTTAAAGTCTTTTGTTCAACGGCCTGGATTCTTTGCCCTAGGCGAAGTTGGTCTTGATAGATCACGCACAGAGAACTTTGAGCTTCAAATGGAAGTTCTAAAGCGCCAACTAGATTTTGCCAAAAGATTTAGAATCCCACGCATTGTATTTCATTGTGTTAGGGCATATTCCGACATAATCCCTTTAATGAAGGATTTTCACCCAAGTACTAAGTTCCTATTTCACGACTTCAATGGAAACAAGGAGACGGTTGAACAACTCCTAAGGGCCGGAGATTGCTACTTTTCTTTCGGAGCAAGGCTTTTTGACTCAAACTCCACGGCCGTTAAAACGATAAATGACATTGAACGCGAGCGTATATTCTTTGAAACCGATGACCAACCGGATAAAACAATTAAAGATATTTATGCTTTGGGTTCACAATTGCTAGATTTGGCCCCAAATGAGTTGGAGACACAATTACTTCGCAATTTCGACAATTTTTGCTTACAATAGAATTAGTGCAAGCAAAGACACATAGCACAAACACTTTACAGATATAGAAATATAGCTTAAAAATTAACACTTTGGAGGTACATTATGGGTGCAGGTAGAAAGAAAACCACTTTAAAAATGAATAGAAAAAGAGCTCAGGCCAAGAAAAAGGCTAAGATTCAAAGAAAAATCGATCAAGCTAAGAAGTAATTCATTTTATTTGATTTTTAAAAGGAGACTTTGGTCTCCTTTTTTTTTGTGTCAAAATCTCCTCTATGGAGTTTCTCTCAAGTTTTGTTAATATATCCCCATGCGATATTGGAAAACATTTCAAAAACCTCTCATTCATGAACTTCTACAAAAGGCCAAGGCCAATAAGTGTCCTTTTATCCTATGGCAACAATATGGGAGCACAAGAAAGGTTTATGAGGTTGAGCTACGTGAGCTTGAGCAAGCTAAGATTAAGTTTGCAATAAATAAGAACTCTCTTAAAAAGATGGGAGAGCTCACAAAAGACAAGCCAATCTATTTCCATATAAAAGACATGGATATCATTTTCAAAAAAGACCAATACAACAACTATGTATCAAACTTGGAGTCTACTCCTCCAAATGAGTTACAGATATACGAAAAAAGAAGAAGCCAAAGATTTTATTACAAATATCAAGACCATAAAAACATCACATTCGAATCGACCACCAAGAAAAATGAAACTGAACCAGAGTTTACTCTAAGTTGTGTTCTTGTGGATATCTCCACTTCTGGTGCGAGCATGGTTGTCACCAAAGAAAATAAAGACAGGCTTGCCACAAACATGATGCTCCATTTGGTGAATCTAACAGATCAAAAGTTACCTGAGCCATTTAAGACAAAGGTTGTATACATAGACCGCTACAAGGGTGCTCCTGATGAAGTTCTCTACAAGGTTGGTCTTCAGTTCGCAGATGAACTGGACGCTGTAAGCTACAAATCGATCAACTCTATTATCGAGAAGAAGGCCACTAAAGTTCAAGGCCTTGACAGGGATCGTTTCTGCGGTCTAAATCTTGAAGAGCAATACAAGGTTCTTCACAAAATCGAACAAACAAACAGAGCATTAGCAAATAATCTTAGAGACTCAATCGACTATCTGGATCGTCTTCGTTACATGACAACAAAGATGAAGGTTGAATTTCTGCAAAGTATAAGTCACGACCTACTTGCGACCGCGTTGCGCTTGTCTAGCAAGGAATTGATCTATGATCTATTCGTAGAACTAAGTGCGAATGTTAGAGAAGATTTCTTAGAAAAGCTTGGTAGTGAAAAACCACCAAGTGCGATCAACAAAGCTCAAGATGAAGTAATTGCTTATCTTCGTAAAAAAGAGGGCACCGGGGAATTTATATTAGACCCCAATGCCTTTGAGACTTACGTCTAGCTATTTAAAACAATATTTAGCGTTCTACGAAGTGGTTCAGCAGCTCCCCAAAGGAGCTGATCTCCCACAGTAAAAGCATTCAAGAACTGACCACCCATATTCATTTTTCTCATTCTACCCACTGGAATTTTCAGTGTGCCAGTGACATTTTTAGGAGTGAGCTTCTCTACAGTTTCTTCTTTCTCATTAGGAACAAGTTCAACCCAATCATTGTGTGATCCAACTAGCTCTTCCAAAGTTTTCATATCCACATCTTTTTTAAGCTTCATTGTGAAGGCCTGTGAATGACAACGAAGACTTGCTACACGTACACAAGTCCCATCAATAGGTATAATTGTTTGAGTGTTAAGAATCTTATTGGCCTCAACTTGTGCCTTCCACTCCTCTCTTGATTGTCCATTTTCCATTTTTATGTCTATCCATGGAAGTAGAGACAATGCCAATGGCTGTCCAAAGTTGTCCTTTGGAAGATCACTACTCTTAGATGCTTCTGTTACAAGTTTTTCATAATCCAAGGCCGCTTTAGCAGGATCTCTAGACTCCATGTACTTTTGAGTTAAAAAATGACTTTGCTCCAGTAGCTCAATCATATTCTGAGCTCCCGCCCCACTTGCCGCTTGGTAAGTATGACTAGATACCCATTCAATAAGATCTGCTTTAAATAGTCCCCCCAATGCTAATAGCATTAGCGACACTGTGCAATTGCCACCGACAAAGTCTTTCTTACCATCGTTTATAGCGCGATCAATATGATCTCTATTTACAGGATCTAGAACTATTGTGGCGTTGGGATCCATTCTCATAGCACTTGCAGCGTCAATCCAAAAACCATTCCAACCAGTAGCTCTGAGCTTTGGAAGAACATCATTGGTATAATCCCCACCTTGGCAGGTAAGAACAATGTCCATTTCCTTTAGTTGTTCTATGGAATTAGAGTCTAAAATCGTATCTGAGCATTCTTTGTGCCAGACATTTTTTTCGCCCTTAAGCGAAGTAGAAAAAAGACTAGCATCAATCTTATTAAGATCACCTTCTTGAGTCATTCTTTCCATAAGAACAGACCCGACCATACCTCTCCATCCGACGATTGCGACTTTTTTCATTTTAGCTCCAATATGTGTTGTTTAACGCCATAAACACAAGATGATGAGGCGTAATTTTTTGTTTGTAAACTTGAATTTGCGGCCTTTCTTTATTATCGTTGTATAATCAATTTTTGGGTGAGCGTTCGCTCTCCCTCCTTATTTAATCGGAGCAAGGATGGCTGATCAGATTATTGTTTCCAAGTTTGGAGGCAGTTCCATGGCCGATGAAGCGGCAATGGAAAGAAGTGCTAAGATAGCACAAAGACAAAACTCCTCTATCGTGTTGGTATCTGCAACCTATGGAACTACTGATAAGCTGGTTGAGCTTATTAAAACAGCAGAGCAAGGCAACTGGAATGGTTGCGAGAAGCTGTTATTCACTATCAGAGAGAAACATTTCGATATATTCCACAAAGCAAGCAATAACACTGATATTGGTGATCAACTCAAGAAAATGCTCAGAGAATTGGAAACACTTGCTAAAGGTGTATTTCTGCTACAAGAATGCTCAGACAAGGCGCGAGATCAGGTATTGAGTTTTGGTGAGCGTATGTCATCTCTACTTTTCGCTCAAGCGTTCAAAAAAAGCTTTCCTGATAAAGAAGTTATCCTGACTGATGCCCGAGATATAATAGTTACAGATGAGCAGCACACAAAAGCTCGCCCTCAGCTGGAATTAATTGAGAGAAAGGCTCACGAACATTTTGATTTCAAAAATAATCGTGTCTACATCTCTCAAGGCTTTATTGGAAAAACAGAGTCAGGCTCAACAACAACTCTTGGCCGAGGTGGCTCTGACTATTCAGCAGCTCTATTTGCTCAGGCCGTAAATGCTGATGTATTAGAAATCTGGACGGATGTTGCTGGAATTGCTTCTACAGATCCAAGGATTTGCAAAGGAGCAAGACCTATCCATGAGATTAGCTACGACGAGGCCAGCGAGATGGCCCAATATGGAGCTAAAATCCTTCACCCGACGACTCTAGTGCCAGCTATGCAAAAGAATATTCCTGTATTTGTTGGAAGCTCATACGAAGGTGATGCCAAAGGAACTTGGATCAAGCAAAAGGTGGAAGAAAAACCCTTGATACGTGCACTTGCTACACGTTCAGATCAAGCACTTCTTACAATTAGAACTCCTAAGATGTTAAATGCCGTTGGTTTCATGGGAAATATCTTTAATGTATTTTCTAGTCACCAGATTAGTGTCGATTGTGTAACGACATCAGAGATTAGTGTCTCTGTCTCAATCGATAGATCTATGATGGAACATAAGGCCTTAGTAAAAGACCTTGAGGCCTTTGGTGAAGTGAGCTTTGAGACAGGGCAGGCCTTAATCTCACTTATTGGAAATAAAATTTTATCAACGCCTGGACTTGCAAGAGATCTTTTTAATTCTCTGGGTGATATTAACGTAAGAATGATGTGCCTTGGTGCTTCAGCTCACAACTTCAATCTTTTGGTGGATGAAAAAGACTGCAACACGGCGGTTCAAAGACTTCACGAAAAGTTTATTGAGGCCTGTCAATAAAGGACCAACTATGAAGATCGCCCTACTAGGAGCAGGTAAAACCGGCAGCAAGGTTACAAAGATTCACGATGATGTTGTGATTTTCAACACAACGAATCCACCAAAGCTTGAAGAGCTTCAAAAGTGCGATGTAGTTGTATCATTTCTTCCAGGCGAAGCTTTTCTAGATCATTTGGATTTATTAATTGAATCCAAGCTTCCGGTTGCTACAGGTTCTACTGGCTTTGACTGGCCAGAAGATATTGACCAGAGACTCAAAGAGAATCAACTCTCCTGGATTCGTGCTCACAATTTTTCTCTAGGCATGAACGTTGTTCGTGAAATGATCAAACAGATGTCCACACTGGCAAAGCTATTTGATGATGGCAGTTTTTCAATTCATGACATTCACCATGTTCATAAAAAAGACTCTCCAAGCGGGACGGCCTTGTCTTGGAAGCAGTGGTTAAACGAAGAAGTGAATATCACAGCGAAAAGAGAGGGTGATGTTGTGGGTTACCATCACCTAGAATTTGACAGCGCAGATGAAAAGATAACTTTAGTACATGAAGCAAAAGATAGAAGTATTTTCGCACGTGGTGCTGTGTGGGCCGCAAAAATTTTGACTGAAGACGACTCACTTGAAAAGGGCCTTCTGGACTTCAACGAAGTAGTGAAAACAAAAATAAATTTATAAGAGGTTTTTATATGAGCAAATTCAATTTAAATGACTATCCCCTATGGACGGCACTCATAACTCCATTCAACGAAGACTTAAGCGTGGATTGGGATTCACTAAAGTCGTTAATTGACGAGCAAGTGCAAGCTGGCAATGGACTTCTTATTCTTGGAAGCACAGGTGAAGCACTAAACATTGATCTTGAGACGCGTAAAGAGATAATAAGGTTTGTAAAGGAGCTCTCACCAGCTGTTCCAGTGATGGCGGGAGTTGGCGGTCACAACTTGCAAGAGCAAATCAACTGGCTTGACTGGTTAGAAACCCAAGATGTGGACGCATATCTGATGGTTGTGCCAATTTACGCCAAGCCTGGAGTGAATGGACAATATCTTTGGTTTAAGGCCTTAATGGATAAGTCCACTAAACCAGTGATGCTTTATAATGTTCCTGGAAGAACTGGAAAAGAATTAGAAGTTCAGGCCCTTGGAAAACTAAAAGATCATAAAAACTTTTGGGCATTAAAAGAAGCTAGTGGTGATGTTAATAAATTTAAGGCCTATTTAGAGGCAAGTGGAAATGCAAGTGTTTATTGTGGTGATGATGGACTGTTTCCAGCATTTGCTGATGCAGGCTCTTGCGGGCTTGTAAGTGTTGCAAGTAACACTTGGCCTGGGCAAACTGCTCTTTATGTAAGAAAGTCACTTGATAAATCCTTAGAGGAAATTAAGATGTGGGAAGATGCTGCTAATTCATTATTTATTGCATCCAACCCAGTTCCCGCCAAAAGAGTTTTAAAGTTAGAAGGTAGAATTAAGACGGATGCATTAATGCCGCCTCTATCTGCAATGGATCTGACTGACAACGACACTATTATGGAATCAAGCACTAAAATTAATGAATGGTTTAAAAAACATAACAACTAAAAGGATAAATATATGAAAGACTGGAAAGAAGCATTAGATTTAATGGAGAAAGGCGAAGTTCGTGCCGCCAACAAAGTTGACGGTAAGTGGGTTGCCAATACAGAAGTAAAACAAGCAATCCTTGAGGCCTTTAAAGCAGGTGAACTCAAAGAGTTCTCTGACGCAACTTACCCGGGCTTTGTTGATAAGCACAACCTTGCGCCAAGAACTTTCACACCTGAAGACGGAATAAGAATGGTTCCAGGTGGTACGGCCATCAGAAGAGGAGCATATGTTTCTAAAGGTGTAATTCTTATGCCGCCAGCGTATGTGAATGTTGGAGCTTTTGTTGATGAAGGAACAATGGTCGACTCCCACGCCCTTGTTGGCTCTTGTGCTCAAATTGGTAAAAACGTCCACCCATCAGCTGGTGTTCAAATTGGTGGTGTACTAGAGCCAATTGGACTTGCTCCAGTGGTAATTGAAGACGACGCTTTCATTGGAG
>JAGSHJ010000192.1 GCA_023954595.1 Bacteriovoracaceae bacterium
CCGTCAGACTTAATATATGAATCATCTGTGCAACTAAGCCATGCACCATTTAAAGCTTCTCGATGACCTTGTTTCCACCTCTCTGGCAAAGTTCGGTTTAAATCATAGTGGCAAACACCAATAACGTCCTGTCCCTCAAGTCCACAGTCTTTAAGCCATTTTTTACTCGCAGCCTTATATCGCATCTCTTTATCAAACATAGCAACACCTGAAGGGATGGAGCCAATGAAACTCTCTAACTGTTTAACGTTTGATAGAAGTTGCTCCTCAAGTTCAAGCTGTTCGGTGATGTCTAAATTGATACCTATATAACCAGTAGTAATACCCTCAGAATCCTTTAAAGGTGTTGCTTTAGTGTGAACATGTGTCACTTGCCCATCTATAACATTTCTTATTCTAAAGTTTCTGTTCCACTCTTCGCCATTTTTTACAATTTTTTCCCATTTGTTAAATACATCTTCTCTATCGTCTTCATGCAGTGCTTGTCCCCAGCCAGTGCCTTCGCCTTGCTCCCTATTAAGGCCAGACATATTAAGCCATCTTTGGTTAAGGTATTTAGCGCCTCCATTGGCGTCAGTTAAAAAGATTCCGATAGGAGCTAGCTCTGTTAATGTTTGAAACTGCTTTAAGCTATCTTCAAGTTCAGCTTCCTTATTTTTTTGATTGGTAATATCCCAACTCGCGCCAAATACTTTATTATTAATTGTCCAGCCGCCTTCTCTTACACGGCCAACTACTTTTAGGTGCCTTATTTGATCACCGACCTCTTTTCTAAATTCAAGAGAAACATCCAACATTCCATTTTTGACTCCGTTAAATGCTTCAAGAACCTTTTTTTGATCTGGTGGATAAATTGACTCGATCCAGTCTGCGAGACTGACTTTTATCACCCCGCCATTAACGTCAAATAGCCCTGTTACACCTTTATTGATTTGAATTATTTGTTTATGGCTGTCGAATGCCCAAAATGCCACACCACTGCCAGAGATTGCCATATTTACCCATTCAGCATTTTCCGCAAGTGTCTTATCACTTTCTAGTTTTTCTATTTTGCTTGAGATCATTTGAGCGAGTATTTCGACAAACTTCACCTCTTCCTTGCTGTAAGAGTACTTCCTTACTTTCAAAGATGAGAAATTAAGTGTGCCTATAATTTCGCCATTATAATGAATAGGTGTGCCGATGTAGGATTCAAGCTTCATGGCCTTATATGCTGGATGTGTGCGCATCACCTCATCACAACCTACATGATCTAAAAAAACAGTCTCAGCTCTTTCAACCACACTGCTACAATAGGTGTCTCCAACAGCAAAGCAAGCACCAGTCTTGATTGCATCTTCCGGACAGATCACATAATCAACAGTATAAACACCACCATAGATGCCACTGATGATACCAAACTCTAGACCTAATATTTGTAAACCTTTTCTAAGGTACTCATCAAATAGTGAGTCTACGCTGCCACTGTTATTATTTAAAAGATGTATCTCTTCCATCATTTTTGAAAAACGATTTAGCTCCTGCATTTTTAATCTTTCAATCAAGATATTACTTACTTGATGTGAAAGTGTTTCCACTAAATCGACCTGTGCTCCTTTTAGACGAATCGGCTCCTCGTGCATTACAGCAAGAATACCTTGCACCTCGGCACTTGATGATAAAATAGGCACACCTAGAAAGAATCGAATATTTTTTAAGGCCCCAGGTCTTTCAAGACACGAATATTCATTGAGGTCTTCAATGTGCAGGGGCTGACCAGTACGTAAAATTTGTTTAAAAACTTCTAGATCACAATCAATGCCAATGCTTTCACCAAAGGTAGCTTGGATTTCAAAGGACTTTTCTTGCTTAAAAATCACCATTGCATATGAACAATCAGCAACTGCAGCAGCTAACTTTGCAACATCTAGAAAATCAAGTTTTGATTGTTCATTTATAATCATAAAATTCTCTCTTTAGAGGTACCTATTAAAAATAGGCCTACCTTTTGTAAGATCTTTCTAAGTAGTAAAAATACTGATCTAGATCTTTAATAAGTGACATTAACTCACCAAACTTTTCAGCTTCAATAGCACGAGAGACATTAGTGCAAATTTCATCAAGCTTAATGAATCCATACGCGGATGCTGTTCCAAGAATTCGGTGACAAACCTCTTTTAGGCCTTTTGCATTTTTATGCTCATAACAGGCCTTTAATTCTGCGTAGTCATTGAATGTGTTTTCAATGTACGTAGG
The DNA here is from genome assembly GCA_023954595.1 of Bacteriovoracaceae bacterium. Lineage (GTDB taxonomy): Bacteria > Bdellovibrionota > Bacteriovoracia > Bacteriovoracales > Bacteriovoracaceae > UBA845. The sequence goes on from JAGSHJ010000192.1 coordinate 2,236, forward strand.
GATTAAGTCTTGAAGGTCTTTAGGTGTAATTTCAATTGCCTGGTTCATACAGTTCTCCTTTAAGCGCTCTTTAATACGCGATTTACTTGTTCTATTAATGTATTTTTCTTTAATGGTTTTTTAATAAAGCTAGTGTTTTGCTTGAGGTGGCTAACCATAGACTCAACACTTTTATCGCCAGAAATAAATATGACGGGAACATTTGAGATGGACATCTCTTCTAATAATGTGAAAACTCTTATGCCATCCAACTTTGGCATATTGATATCCATAACAAGAAGTTCTGGTTTCTCTCGAATGATGCTTCTTATTGCCTCAAACTCATCTTGGAATACTTCAAGGTGAATATTGTCGAACTGATCAAGATATCTTTGAATTAACATTAGTGAGTTCTTGCAGTCGTCAAGAACCACAACTCTCTTTTCCCCAAAGAGACGTTTTTCATTTGTTACCAGATCATTTAAAAACTTGGCCTCATTCATTTTCTAGCTCTCCACACTTTTTATCTTGGGACCATGCTAGCAACTTCATATTTCTAAAGTTTTAGGGTTTTGTTATGGTTCAGGAACAACCATGTAATAACGAGAACTTACACGCCAAATTAATTTATACTAATATGATTTTTAGATTGATGAATTAGGTTTTCCTTAAACCCCTAAATTTATACTTATGTGTATAATTTTCACGAAAAAACAGTGGCCAGTTGAACAAACGTTAACTATTAACTAGACAGTATAAGACTAAATAAATCTTTAGGGGGGATATATGAAGTTCACACTACTAGCAATCGCTACATTACTAATCACAGGTGCCAATGCAAATGAGGCCGTAAGAGTTTTTGATGGCCTATCGGCGTCTTGCTCTTCAAAGGCAGATTCAGTTAATGCATCACTTGGTGCTTACAAACTAAGAACTAAAACAGTTCAAATTAACTCACATGGTGAATTAAAACTAAAAGTAGAACTGAAGTTTTTGAAATGTGCAGATGTTCATGGCAATTACAAGTTTGTTGAAACAAGCCCACTGGGCACAGTAGAAAGAAATACTTATTCAGGTACAGTTTCTACTACTATCAACGCAGTTGAGATTAAAGCTTACGAAGACGGAGTTTATGATCTTCTACTAAATGAAGAGCTAGACTATAGATCAAGACAAACTGTTAGCTTAACTACAAGACACGACAACCTTGTTAATCTTGAAGAAGGTAAATCAAAAACTGTAGCAATTGATTTTTTCATTACAAAATCAATATCGACTGTTAGCAACAACAAAGTTTTTGATTCAGTAGTTCCTTTTGGAGCTTATAGAATTAAAGTTCAGGTTTCAAAAGCAAACAATGAGCTGACTACAAAAGTTTTAAACTAGTTAATATGTAGAAGGTCTGTCTTATACAGGCCTTCTTCTTAATCACATCCTAAATCCTCACACATCGCTTCTACACAACTTAATTCAAAATTTAGATCAGGCCATTGTTAACAACGATATTTTCCTTAATAGATAAACTCAGGAATTATCCATGTTATGAAAACCTATCTATGCAACTTTAAACAGTACACACCGCCGGTCAAAACCACACAAGAAGAAAGCATTGAATGGCTTAAAAGCTACCATGCTCGATATCAATCAAAGAATCCATATCTAGATACAAAAAGAGTTTCAAAGTTCTTGGACAGATTTAGTGTGGCCAGTAAAGACATAGAATCTAGAATGAGTTTTGTTCCAGGCCTTGGGAGTAAGGATTGGCGCTCAGGATTCTTTAACCAAGACAGATTAAATCCAACACTTTCAGAGAGATCGGAACTAGCACAGGGGATCTTTGAAAAAATTTTTACAGATCTATACTCTGATTCTACTCTCCACCCTGAGCACCTTTTACACGTTAGCTGCACACACTACCAATCGCCATCCGCAGCACAAATTCTTGTATCAAATAAAAACTGGAATACTGCAATAACTCATCTCTACCATATGGGTTGTTACGCATCTCTTCCAGCAATAAGAACCGCTAAGGCACATGTCAGTGACGGGGCCCAAATGGTCGACATCGTACATACTGAGACTTGCTCACTACATTTAAACCCGAGTAAGTTCACACCCGAACAAATTGTAGTTCAGTCTTTATTTTCAGATGGTGCAATAAAGTATAGTTGTTTGGGTGAAAATGAATTCACTGCAAGCGAACTTTCAGGTTTTGAAATTTTGGCTCAGGCTGAGATGCTTATTCCCGACACATCACAAGAGATGACATGGAAAACTGGTGCTCATCGTTTCGACATGAGCCTGTCAAAAAAAGCGCCTTCCATACTTTCAGAGAATGTGGAGGCCTTCTGTAAAATTCTGTATGAAAAGGCAGGCCTAGAATTTAAAAAAGACAAGAACAATTGTACTTTCGCAATACACCCAGGTGGTCCAAAAATCGTAGACTCTGTTTCTACTGCACTAGGCCTTAGTCAAGACCAGGTGGCCCAATCAAAAGAAATCCTCCTTAAAAGAGGAAACATGTCCTCAGCGACACTTCCTCACATTTGGCAATCAATCCTTGAATCTTCGGACGATAAATATATAGCAACCCTAGGTTTCGGCCCAGGATTAACGTTGATTGGTGCAATATTTAAAACATGCAAAATCTCTGGATAATTATTTGGCCAATACAGGCACTACTTATGTTCTTAGATGAATTCTACTTTCATAGAAGAAGAGGTCTAGGCCGGTGGGAGCGTATTGGTCACCCTATAGACACAGCAGTATTCCTTAGCTGCTTTATTTATCCTTTATTATTTGAACATAATGATAAAGCGGCCATATCTTACATGGCACTAGCTCTGATATCGACTTTAATTATAACAAAAGATGAGTGGGTCCATCACAAAGAATGCAACCTAATAGAACAATGGTTGCATACATTCTTATTTATAATCCATCCCATTGCTATTTTTGCGACCTATTTATGCTGGAGTTCGAGTAATCTATTTCCTGTTTATCTTCAAGCATGTCTTATTTTTAGTTTCTTAATCTATCAAATATACTTTTGGAATTTTAGAAGGAATCACAATGAAGTCCCAAGCAATTAACAATGATTTTTACAACACTCTTGGTGAAGATTGGTATACTGCCAAAAATAACCCAATTGCGATTCTAAGAGAGGAACAAAAAGCAAAAAACCCATGGATACTTTCCCACATCAATAAGCACTTCAGCGGTGCCAAGGACTTAAAGATCCTTGATATCGGTTGCGGAGCAGGTTTTTTAACAAACACTTTGGCCATGGAATACGACCAAGTAATAGGACTTGATGCTAGTAAAAGTTCACTAGAGGTTGCTAGAAATCATGATCAGACATCAAAGGTCGAATACCTACAAGGCGACGCTTACAACCTTCCCTTCTCAGACCAATCTCTTGATGTTGTTTGTGCAATGGATTTTCTTGAGCATGTTGAAAATCCTCGTACGGTGATAAAGGAGGCAGCAAGAACATTAAAACCTAATGGTTTATTTTTCTTTCACACTTTTAATAGAAACTTTCTTTCGTGGTTGATTGTTATAAAATGCATGGAGTGGTTTGTCCCAAATACTCCAGATAATCTTCATAAATTAGATCTTTTTATAAAGCCGAGTGAGCTAGACTTGATGATGGATCAACATGGACTCACATCGATTCAGTGGAGAGGCCTTCGACCATCACTCGACTTGGCGTTTTTACGTAGTTTTTTCAAAAGAGAAGTTCAGA
>JAGSHJ010000496.1 GCA_023954595.1 Bacteriovoracaceae bacterium
GATATCTGGGACCACATGCAATATGAGACCTTTCATAAAGACGGAACTCCAAGTTTCGTAGTAACTATGGACCCAGGCTCTATTGAAGTTAAAACTCCACCTTGTCTTTTAAAAGATTTAGATGAGATGGCAAGACCACTTTTTATTGCAGCAGAAAAAGCAGGTGTCGTTGCATATAGAAATTGGTGGTACGGAATCAAGGGAGCTACAGAGGGTGGTTGTCATGTAAATATGGGTGGTATGGATGATGAAACAAACCCATTGAAGCTAAGACCAGATCTAGCAGTGAAGTATTGCGCATATGTACACAACAGACCTTAGATTCACTATCCCTTTATGGGACCCGACACAGGCCCTGAAGGCAACGCCATGAGAATGGATGAAAAGAAAGATTTTGATAAAGTAGTCGCTGCATTTGATAAATATATTGAACTCAATAAGAAGAATAAGCTCACTGCAGATGAGATCCACGCCCTATTTAAAGATACAAATTTAATTGCTGAAAAAGCTTCATATCCATCCTTATTTAAGCTCAAAAACCCTCTCTATCTTATTGAAGACAGAGCACAGGAGGCACTGCGCTCCTATGAAGAGTTCTACCTTGTCTCTAATATGAGACTTAAAATATTTGAGTCTTTCTTTGACGACAAAGATCCTGAAAAGCTAGAGAGCTTTTCTGATTTGCATGGAGTATGCCTTACTTCTTTTTGGCTTTGGAAAAATTTCAAAGCTTGGTCGGATGACTTAGGCCTTGATACTGCTCAATATAAAAGGTTTTTTGATCGCCAATTCCCTATTCTTTCATCAGGTGTGAATGTTCCTCAAAACGTATCAGTCAAAGAAGGTAGAAGACCTCGAGTAATTAAGGATATTACTAAAAGAGGTGACACAATCGTAAGCAAGACCATTGACACGAGTTTCAAACGCATTGAGATTTTTTGCAGCAACGAATATGAAATTGATATTCAGGCCCAAGGAATTGAATTTATATCTGCGCCAATTGCGGTAGAAGATCAGAATCTGATTTATAGATATCTTGATATAAAGATGCAAGACAACGCCCCAGTAGTCGAAGTGAACCTATTAAAAAATGATGATGTTCAAGAGAAAGGCAAATTTAATCTAAAAGACATGATGTGGGTATAGTTTAGAATCTTCTAAGTGAACGAAGCTTATTGAGCTTGTTATCAGCATCCTGTTTTTTTAAGATGATATGCTTATAGTAGTCTTTATAAAGTCTTGTAAATTCTTTAACGTTTTTCTTATTCCCTGAAGCACTTGCTAGTCCTCTTGCCCTAACAACTTCATGAAAGCTTTCATTTAGGTCTTTTCTATTTTTCCAAATAGCATCATATCTATGTGAGTAATATTCTAAATTACTTTCCAGATTAGATATTTTTTCATCAACTTCTTTGAAAGAAAACTTTCGGGCCTCTCCAATATGCTCCAAGAGTACTCCATGCAAAGGGAAGGCCTTCAACTGAGGCCCTAAAAAAGCACTTGAGAAGTCTTGTAAATCTCGATCATGACTCAGAAGGGCAAGCAAACTTGGCACTAGCCCCACTTCTTCAACATCTAAACCAGCAAAGCCTGCTTTATGAAAAACAAGCTCCATGAAATCAGCTACAGAATCTTTTTGAGCAGAATTAGTGTTAAGCTTATTTAGTGCTTCAACCAAGCTAATAAAACCTTCTTTAGCAAAGGGGGTCTTCACACAAAAGTATTCAGCTTTATCTTGAGTATTAAAAAATGTAGTTCTACCTTTAGTCATCACAACCTTGGCACCGTCGTGTTCTTTATTAAAGCTCACACCAACACCGTCTTCATAAGATGAATTATCTGAAGAACAAAGACCGATTGTTGATCCCGTCCCCATACATGCACCCTTTAGAAAGACAGCAGGCTCCTCTTTGGCACCATCAACAGAACGTGCACAAATCTGAGCGTGTAGAGGGAACAATTGGTTATATTTTACCACTTCAGACTCTATAGAGTTCATCACAGTCAGGCCTTTAGGACCTTTTAAATTGTAAATAAAAACACTTGCTACACAGAGACACAGTGCTGTTAGAAAAAGATTTTTCATGTTCTCCCTAATTACCTAGTAATCTAATCGTACAATCAAAAAAAATACTTTAGCTTTTCTTTGAGTTTTTAAACACTTGGAAGCTTCACGAGTGTGTAGGCCAGATCAAAGCAATATC
>JAGSHJ010000069.1 GCA_023954595.1 Bacteriovoracaceae bacterium
TCGCTAAAGAAGTCATGTATTACCCGCTTGATAAAATGCAGAAATTCGGCGCTAAATACATCACCGATATGTTTATTTACCGTCTGGCAAAGGCTTTGATCGCTTTTGTCATGGCCCAATACTTGCTTAAAGATATGTGGAGCTTAAATCTCTTACAGGCCGCGTTTATAAGTTTGTGGCTAATTCTGTTAGTATTGTTGTTTAAGGAACAAAAACGGGTAAATAAAGACGTATCGGAGAAACTATGAATCCACTTATTGAAAAATCCAAACTTGAGCATGAGGCCATCCCTTTTGATAAAATTAAAGCTGAACACTTTCTTCCAGCTTTAGAAGAAGCAATAACTCACGCAAAAAGTGAATATGAAAAAATAAAAGAAGAAAAAGAAATTAGCTTTAAAACTATTGTTGAGCGAGCTGAAGAAGCTGAATCAACCTTGGACCAAATAGTTAATGTCTTTTATGCCTTGTACGGGGCAGAGTGTACTGAAGAAATAAATAACATCTCACAAAAGTTCTCTGAAACTCTTACTAAATACTCAAGTGATATCACACTAGACAAGAAACTCTTCGCCCAAGTCCAAAGACTATATGAGCAAAGAGACTCAATGAATCTCAATCCTGAACAATTAATTATCCTAGATGATATGTACAAAGGGTTTGCAAGAAATGGTGCCTTACTTGATGAGCAAGGTAAAACACGCCTAAGAGAGATAGATGAAAAGCTCTCAAGTGTAGGTCTTAAATTTAGCGAGAACGTTAGAAAGGCAACCAACGAGTATGTGCTTTTTGTTGAAGATGAAAACAAACTCAAAGGAATGCCAGATTCAGTTTTAGAACAAGCACGTGAAACTGCAAAAGAGAAAGGCAAAGAGAACGCATGGGCCTTTACTCTTCAATTTCCAAGCTACCTGCCATTCATGCAGTACTGTCAGGATAGAGAGCTTAGAAAAGAGATCTTTATGGCAGCTTCAGTTAAGGCCGTGGAAGGTGAGTTTGGCAATCAAGACAATATTAAAGAAACTTTGAAACTTCGTCATGATAGAGCAAGGCTTCTAGGCTATGACGATCATGCACATTATACCCTTGAGAAAAGAATGGCCCAAGACGCCAAAACTGTAATGTCGTTCTTGGAAAATATTTTAGGCAAGGCAAGACCTGCTGCCACTAGAGAGTTTGAAAAACTCAAAGACTTAAAGCATGAGTTAACTGGGGAAGACCGCGAGGACTTTCACAAATACGACGGCCCATTTTATACAGAGATCCTAAAAAAGAGAGAGCTTAATATTGATGATGAGCTACTTAGGCCATACTTCAAGCTTGAAAACGTCATTGATGGTGTCTTTGAAGTGGCAAATAGATTATATGGCATTAACTTCAAAGAAGTGGATGTGCCTGTCTACCACAAAGATGTAAAGGCGTTTGAGGTAACTGATGATAAAGGAAAGTTTGTAGGTCTTTTCTATGCGGACTTCTTTCCAAGGGATGCAAAAAGACCAGGTGCTTGGATGACCGATTTGAGAGCACAAGGTCTTCAACACGGGAAAGTGAAAAGACCCTTTGTAGCAATCGTTTGTAACTTTACAAAGCCAACAGCTAGTAAGCCATCTCTACTGACTCTTGATGAAGTGATGACTCTATTCCATGAATTTGGTCACTCTCTACATGGTCTATTATCTAATGTTCATTACCGTGCAAAAAGTGGAACCAGCGTTTACTGGGACTTTGTAGAACTTCCTTCACAAATTATGGAAAACTGGGTCATGGAAAAAGAGTGTTTGGATATATTTGCCAAGCATTACGAAACTGGAGAGAAGATTCCACAAGAATATGTAGATAAAATTAGAGAGTCTCAGACCTTCTTAGAGGGGATGGGAACTCTTCGCCAGTTAAGCTTTGCATTCTTAGATATGGCATTTCATACAGCTGATCCTAGTGATGTTAAAGATGTTGTGAAGTTTGAACATAAAGTTATGGAAGACTATGATCTTTACCCAAGAGTAGAAAGACAGAACATGGCCGCATCTTTTGGACATATCTTTGCCGGAGGATATGCTGCTGGTTACTACTCTTATAAATGGGCGGAAGTTCTTGATGCAGACGCATTTGAAGCTTTTAAAGAACAAGGTATATTTAATCAAGAAGTCGCCAAGAAATTTAAAGAAAACATCTTGGAGAAGGGTGGAAGTGATCATCCTGCAACTCTTTATCAAAACTTTAGAGGCAAGGATGCTGATCCTGAGGCCCTACTGAGAAGGGCCGGACTTATTTAGAATTTCTAATCAAGGGCATCACATGGTGCCCTTTTTATTTTTTAAGCTCTTTTTTGGTTTCTTGCCAAAGTTGTTCAAGCTGTTCGACATTCATATGTTTCATATTCTTATTTTCAGACTTTGCCTTATTTTCCATGTGGGAAAATCTATTGATAAACTTCTTATTCGCCTCTCTAAGGGCGTCCTCTGGATCAAAGCCTAGGTGTCTGGAAAGCTGGGCGACACTGAAGAGAAGATCACCAACTTCTTCTTTTAGTCTTTTGTCACTTCTGTGTTCTTCTCTAAGTTCTTGGAGAACTTCACCAAGCTCTTCTTCTACCTTTACATAAACCTGTTCCACTGTATCCCAGTCAAAGTTTACTTTTGCGGACTTTGCCCCGATTTTATCAGCTGCCATAAGTGAAGGCATATAAACGTCTTCTTCTTTAAAAAAGTTCTCTGAATCTTTTTGTTTAATTTCTTCCCAGTTTTTCGAAACTTCATCAGCACTCTGGGCAATAGATTTATCTTTAAAAACGTGGGGGTGGCGCTCAATCATTTTACGAGCAAGTGTCTTTGATACACTCTCAATATCGAAGTGGTCATTTTCACTAGCTATTTGGGAGTGAAGTAGGACTTGTAGAAGTACATCTCCTAGCTCTTCTTCCATTTTGGTAAAGTCTTGTTTTTCAACTGCGTGGACATATTCATAAGTCTCTTCTACTAAGTACTTTAACAGGCTCTGGTGGGTCTGCTTTAAGTCCCAAGGGCATCCATCGACTGGGTGTCTAAGTTTTGCGATAACATTTACTAGATTTTGAAACTCCGGATATTCCATTCCCACTCCCTAATTTTGATAGATCATGATATTCTTAGCGCAAAAGAGGCACTATGGAAAAAGAGATTAATTATAACATTGATGACATCAACCTGAACTGTTTCACCCCTGAAGAACTTAGCTCTAAGCTGGATTCTTTACTAAAAGGTGTGCTGTCCATTATCGCAAGTAAGCAGCAGCAGATCCTAAAGGGGAAGTTCAAAAGCGTGGAAGTTAATTTAAATATTGTCGATGATGAAGAGATACAAAAAATAAATTTAGAGTACCGACAAAAAGATAAGGCCACAGATGTTCTCTCTTTTCCTTTGCAGGAAAATGTTCGTCGTGGAGAGTATGATCAATTTGAAGGGCACTTAGAGCTAGGTGATATCTTTGTCGCAAGCGGTGTATGCCTAAAACAAGCCCTAGAGAATGATTTAACTTACGAGCAGGAATTTGTTCATCTATTTGCTCATGGATATCTGCATCTATGTGGATACGATCATGAAGAAAGTGAAGAAGAAGAGAAGATTATGGGCCAGCTCGAAAGTGAAATTATGGACGAACTGGCCGCAAAGAATATTTAGTCTAAAAAGTATTGGCCGTTTGATTCAACGATAACACCACTTAGTGTTCCGTCTTTAGCTACTTCACATTGAGCAGGAGTCAGTTCGATTTCTGCTCCTAAAATTTCTGATTGTGAAAGAGCACAAAATGCTGACTCAGCATAATAAGAAGTTGCGCTAACAACTGCTGCACAGTAAGTCGCATCTTCAACAATCTCAAAGTTCTGGCTAATAATCTGAGCACTACTTGATTCACAAGACTGAGCTTGAGCGATTTGTGCCATAGATAAAACAGTACAAAATACAAAAAAGTTAACTAGTTTTTTCATTTCATCATCCTTTGGGGAGTAGGTGTATTTAATTTTTAAAGGATAAATGCGTTCAGGTGAAGGGCAATGGAAGGATTTACATGGTGTCAAAAGCGAGGCCCGCAGACCTCGCCTTATTAATTATCTCTTAAGTGATTGATTTCTTACTAACTCGTCATAGTTATTAAGAGTGTGACGAAGGGCCTGGTATAGGTCAATGCGACCACCCGAAACCATAAGATCTTCAAAACGACCTACTTTCGTTACTGACTCCATTATAACTTTCTTCAAGCTAATTGGATTAAGCTCTGGGAAGTGGCTTAAAACTTCAGCAGTTACACCTGCAGTTGTAGGTGACGCCATTGATGTTCCAGACATGCTGGAGTAGCCGTTACCAGGAACTGTTGAGTAAACGCTTGAGCCTGGAGCTGCAACGTCTACAGTATTTTGACCAACATTTGAGAACCAAGATAGGCCACCTGATTTATTTGTAGATGCTACAACCAATAGGTAGTCACTTGGAAAAGATGCAGGATATTTAGGCTTGTTATCGTTATCAGATCTATATTCATTTCCTGCTGCAGCTATAACTAGCGCACCATAAGTTTGGCCAATATGGTCAATAGTCTCATTAACAATCATTCCACCTTCGTTGTGAGCTTTACCGAATGAGCAGTTGATGATTTTTGCACCATGCTTTGCTGCATATAGAAAAGACTCTACAACGTCTGCGTCAGTTTCGTCTGAGCTATCAGGAACAGCTCTAATTGCCATGATTTTCACATTACTTGCAATACCTGCGATTCCAACACCGTTGTTTTGTGATGCTGCAATAGTTCCTGCTACGTGAGTTCCATGTGCGTGAGATGCCATTGGATCACCAGAAGCATTTCCTTGATCGTCTTTATTGATAGTGTCGATACCGTGAATATCGTCAATGTAGCCATTGTTGTCATCATCAATACCGTTATTTGCAATCTCTGCAGGGTTTGACCACATAACATCTCTTAGATCTTCGTGGTTGTAATCAACACCTGTGTCTATTACTGCTACGATTACTTCTTCTTTATTAATAGCTAATGGGTCCATGTAAGCTTTGTTTACAGAAACACCTTTTCTGGAAGCGTCTCTAAATGCCCATACCTTTGAGGCCTTTGGATCATTGAATGCTTCAAAGAAAGAAGAAGAATCCATAGATTTTGTTTTTTGAGCTGTTGGGAGCTTTCTTTTACCTGCGTAATAACTTCTCTCTGTTTTAACAACTTGCTTGTTGTTTTTAAGCTCATTTTCAAGTGCTACTGCATTAGAAGTCTTTACAAGGTAATTTTGACCAAAAAGAGGTTTTGCTGATTGAATCAGAGAGCTTTCTGGAAGTTTTGCGCCTTTTGCAACCTTTACAAAGAGTCTAGTCGACTCAAAGCGTGGGGACTGGGCGAACGCTGCACTAATTGTAAGTGATGCGAGAATTATCCACTTCATAATTATATCCTTTAATTTGAGGGTTAAAAACCATGTAATCTTGTCAAGAAAGAGATAGTCCGACAAGTGAATCTTATTGAGCTGCAAACTTGTCTAATGGAGTTAAGTAGTTGAAAATGTGGTGTGTGACTAAAATTTTGACAGGAAAAATCTACACTGCTTTGTGCCAAAACCACATGTTAGGCCAGTTTGTTGATATTATTGGTTGAGTTAAAAATTCTAAATTTGCAACAACCGAGAGTACTGAAACGAAGCTGAAGGTTTAGACAAAAGGACTATAATTTGTTTAAAAAATTACCATTTAATTCAATTGGATTGTGCACATTATGTGCAGTGGTTGCTTCATCTCAAGTTGTTGCTGCGAACTTAAAAACAAATCTATACACAAATAAATTATCAACTGCACTAGAGGATCTACAGTCTCAAAAAGATAAAAAATCAGATCTTTCAGGGGACTTTACTCTTAGATCCAATCAATTGGTTGAAGATGTTGGAGAAGTTGTAGGAAACCAATATTGGGGTGATCTTAATCTTGAATACAACACAGGTAGTTCTTCTACTTCGATAAAGAAAGTTTCAGTTTCTGCAAGAGCTAATGATCAAGAAGCAGTGATGTTCTCTGCTCCTGAGGCATATATAAAGTATGAGTGGAGTAACTCTTCACTAACAATGGGGCGTAGCCTTCTTGAATGGGGTTACATCGATGCAGTTTGGGGATTTGGAAAAATCAACAATAGAAAGAATTTTGACTATTTTGAGCCAGGCCTTGAAGGTCTGACTGGGCTTGTATATACAAAAGAGGCTCCTGGAATGAGCTTTTCAATCTTTGGATCTCTTCTTTACGTTCCAGAATTAAATCCAGGACAAAACTACGATGAAGACAAGGGCACAATTGATTGTAATAATCCATGGTGTAAGCCTCAATCTTCTACAGCTCCTTTAGAGGATGGAAAGGAAGTTCCTGTATTCTATAGTATTGAGTACCCTGAAGTTACTGATGTAGTTTTTAGATATAGTGCTGGTGCGCGTGTTGCTATGGATATAGGACCTACTACATTGGAAGTCTTTGGAATCAGAAAGCCTGAGAATCAATTATCTGTTGCTGCTGAATATTACTATGACATTGATGTCGGAGATAAAGGCACTGCATTTGTCGATGTTACGCCACAGGTTTATTACCATGACGTTCTCGGAGCAAATTTAAAGTTTAAACTTACTGACTACATCACAGCTTACGGTGGTGGTCTAAGTATTACCCCAAATACTTATCCTGATGGAATTAACCCTCGTATTGTTTATACAGGTCTAAAGCCTAAGAAGAAAAAAGAAGACTATTTGGGTACAGGTGTCTTTTACGAAGGTGCCAAGATTAAAGGCGGAGTTCATTATGTCGCCAGAGTTAGTGATTACGATTTAGAAAATGATTTGTTGGTTGAGTATCCAAGGTGGAACCAGGCCGTCAATATCAATATTAGTTCAGTACTTACAAGGAAGTTAAGCGTCGCATTTGATTACAAATTCGACATGCTCACGGAAGACCGGTTAACAATGTTCAGCGCGAGCTATATCGTCGCTCGAAACATGTTGGCATCGGCAGGTGTGAATATGATCGGGACGTCCGGCGACGTGGAATCCTTTTGGTCTAACTATTCCAATAACGATTCTGTGTATGGCTCGCTAAAAATTAAGTTTTAAACTTAAGAGGCGAGATTATGAAAAACATTTTAAGCTTTGTCTTTATTGCAAAGCTCTTTTTGCTAACCAGCTGTGGTGATTTATTCATGGGTAAGCAAAAAGAGACTAGTATGTCTCAGCTTTTAAGTTGTTCACTAGACCCGTCATCGCTATCAAAAGTATTTACCGAAAATATTAAAGGCGATCTTCTATGCCTTGAGGAAAGCCTGCACCTATTCGTGGATGTTGTTAAGACAGACCGTCCTGGAACTCTTTCCTATAGAGAACTCACTTCATATGTGCAAAAGAACTTGGAAGATGTTGACACAAATCTTTTAGAAGCTCTAAAGGGCTTTTTTCAGCTTAACTCACTTCTAAGTGGCGATGATCCTATGTACGTTAAAAAAGAGAACGTTAAGGGACTTATCAAGATGTTGGTTCTAGTAAATGAGCTGATGGTTAATAACAATATCTATGAGTACTTTACATCAAAAAAGCCTACGACTTACGATCAACACTTGGAGAGAAAATCAATTGTCTTCAATGTCTTTTCAAATATGGAAAAAGCTCTTAGCGAGTTTTTTAAGGCCAATAACAATGAAATCAATCTTGTTGATTTTCTAGCACACTTCAAAGGTGTTGATGCCGAGGTGGTTAAGGCCAGCTCTGCGATGCTGTTTGTTAAGACGGCGTTTCTAGGTGGAGAGAAGGAAGTATTAACTGCTAAAGAACTTAGAAGGTTAATGCTCATGCTTGCTGATGCAGGCAAGATTATATTTGATATTGTTAAGCTTCCAAATGTTGAGCATTCAACTAATGAGCGAGAAGAGATTGTTGAGAGTCTAAAAGAAAACTTTGAGACTATTGTTGTAAACATTAGACCACAGGCCGAAAAAGGTCTTCCAATTTTTGATCTAGATGACATTAAAGCACTTATTGACGCGTATCTGCCAGAGTACAGTTCAATCTTTAAATATAGAAAAAGTATTCTTAAGGCCAAAGAGATTTTCTTAGGTAGTGCAAGTGAAACCTTCACAAGTGAAGAACTAAGAATTCTTCTACAAGATATTGTGCTTTTAAACCTTAAAAGAGGGGCATTCTTCTACAAGGCCTATGCTGCCAATGCGGCAATCTTGGATGAAAATAAACCTATTAAAAGAAGCCTTCCTTATATATTTGCATCAAATTCGGTTGAACGACAGTTTAAAAAAGACTTCAACCGCATAGCCCAAGACTATAGGTTTTTTCCTGATGAAGATTTTGTTGCAACTTTTACCAGTGGCATAGATAGATCCGCGTGGGGGATGTTCACAATTTCAGTCTTGGAAGATTTGACCACGAGAGTGTTTGAGCATTATACGAAAAAAGATGAAAAGGCCTATGGCGGTTATAAGCTCTCTCAAAAGCAGATGGCCAATATCTTGGTTGATTTTAAAGATGTTTTGACTGGTTCAGGACTGGCCTTTCCGGACAAAGAAGCAAACACAGCAGAAACAATTACCCTGATGACTAGTTTGTTTCAAAATCAATCAGACGGAAAAGGTAATGATATTGAGGTTAATGAAACTGTTGAGTTTCTAGTTACCCTCGGTAGTGCGTTTCAAATTTCTAATAGCGCATACAACGAGCTTCAAAATAAGTGTGAATTAGATGAAAAAGGCCGCATTGGTACTGGGTGCTTTAAGTCGCAGTTTGCTTCAGTATTTGATTTGGAAATTCAAGATACAAGAAGTCCTCGCAAGTACGATGAGTATTTTCCAGGAATCGCCAAGTACGCTAGAGGTTTAAGTGAAACTGAGGTTGAAACTTTTATGACAAGAGTCGAAACCTTCTCAAGGGCTTGTGCCTACTATGATGATGGTGAGTCGATCCCTATGAGTAAAGGTGATTTCTTTTTGATTTTTGCAGGACTTATCAATATGGAATCTACTTATATAAGATTTAATAAGGGAGATTATCCTGGTGCAGAGCCAAATGAGGTTCTAGATCCTTCAGAGTTGAACAAGGCCTTTAAAGAGGTTTATAAAAAAGCTATTGAGGCCGGCGTTCCATCATATTTAGAGTACGCAGCTCCTGATGTTTTTAGGTTTCTACTAGATAAAGGTAGAGAGCCTTCAATAAGTGAGATGGTACTTAGAGTTGCAATTGCCGGGTATCCAAATATCACTGCTGATAGGAACTCTGTTGCAGGTGTACTTAAAGTAATCTCAGAGGGGTCTGAGGCAAAAAAATCAAACCCTTATCCATGTGAAGAGCTGCGCTAAGCTGTTGAAGCCTCAATTTTTTTAAGGTAGTCTCTCCTTTTAGGGAGACTACTTATGAGTGAAAACAACAACATCAAATTAAGCGAAATTAATTCCGAAGTCACCCGTTTCAGAGACACTCTGGATAACGTTCGGAGGTCGCTTTGACATATCTAGAAAGAATGCCCGCTTAGAAGAAATTTCAGAAATGGAGGCCTTGGAAGGCTTCTGGCTAGATGCTGATAACGCAGCAAAAATACAAAAAGAAAAATCACTACTTCAGGCGACTGTAAAAAGCTATACAGGCGTTAAAGAGCTATTGGATGAATTTGATATTCTTCAAGAGTACGCTGGTGAAGGGGATGAAGATTCCGCTCAAGAGGCAATTGAAGTCTATGAGAAAATGAAAGACGCTGTGGGCGAGCTTGAAAAGCAATCACTTCTCTCTGAAGAGATGGATCCTAATAACGCTATCATTTCCATCAATGCTGGTGCTGGTGGTACCGAGTCTTGTGATTGGG
Organism: Bacteriovoracaceae bacterium; assembly: GCA_023954595.1. Lineage (GTDB taxonomy): Bacteria > Bdellovibrionota > Bacteriovoracia > Bacteriovoracales > Bacteriovoracaceae > UBA845. Next base: position 9,860 of record JAGSHJ010000069.1, read on the forward strand.
CCGGCATGCTGCATAGAATGCTTACTCGATGGGCAGAGTCCAAAGGATTTAAAGTCGATGTCATGGATTACCAATACGGTGACTCAGCAGGCATTAAATCTGTAACAATGATGATTTCTGGTAACTTTGCCTACGGGCTTATGAAGTCCGAGTCTGGTATTCACAGACTTGTTCGTATTTCTCCTTTTGACTCTAATGCTAGAAGACATACTTCGTTTGCTTCAGTTTTTGTTTCTCCAGAAGTGGATGACAGTATTGAAATTGAGGTTGAAGACAAAGATATCAGGATCGATGTTTATAGGTCTGGTGGTGCTGGTGGTCAGTCGGTAAACACAACTGACTCGGCCGTTCGAATTACCCACATGCCAACTAACATCGTCGTAACATGTCAAAATGAAAGGTCCCAGCTGCAAAATAAGCAAACTGCAATGAAGGTCCTAAAGTCTCGTCTATACGAAAAAGCAATGGAAGAGAAAAGGGCCGAACAAGCAGAGGCCGAAGCTAATAAAAAAGAAATTGGATGGGGATCTCAAATACGATCCTATGTTCTACACCCTTATAAGATGGTTAAGGATCACAGAACAAACCATGAATCGGGCAATGCTGAAAAAGTACTGGATGGAGATCTGGATTCTTTTATGAAATCCTACCTGCAGTGGAGTAAATTAAGCAGCGAGGAAGAAGTTGAATAACACAGGCCAAGTAAGTTTAAACCCAGATGTTTCTGGGCTTAAAGAGTCTTCAACTTTAAAGATCAACCAATGTGCCTTGGAGAGAAGGGCTGCAGGGGAGAACATTTATCACTTTGGCTTTGGCCAATCTCCCTTCCCAATTGTTCCACAAATAGTAGAAGGCCTTAAGGCCAATGCTCATCGAAAAGAA
>JAGSHJ010000476.1 GCA_023954595.1 Bacteriovoracaceae bacterium
AAATGATAGGGGAATGTACTTATCTAATTTACTCTCTCTACCTTCCCAATGTCTAAGACCTAAAGAGAGACCACACTCTCTAAAGGCCAATCTTAAATTAGGTAGGGCCTCCAAGTTTGAATTCTTTAAAAAGGCCTCAATCCCCAGCAGAGAATCGTCTAATAACTTTCCTGGTTTGCACTCATCAACAAGGTCGAAGTTTTTCTCCAACTGTTGCGCCCTCAATGTATTAATTAAAAGACTACCTGTGGCAAGGGGATCCGGGGACGACCAATTGTTGTTTTTGCATAGTTGACCGTACTTTAAAATGGCGTCCTTTAGCTCATTCTCAAACTCTGGTACTGATTGTAGGATTTCAAGTGCTGTTAAGTAGCCATCAAGTGGATCATGGGCTCCCATAGTAGGTACAAGTGCTCTTTTGAGATCTACACTTAACTTCCAAGGCATCCAAAGTTCCCCGTCTTTAGTTTGTATAAATGCTTTTGCAGCTACCGAGCACAAATCCGCTGCCCAGAAGTGGTACCGACCATCGCGAGTTGCTTCACCAGTTTTTAATAATGCCTGCACCCAACGCATTAAATAATGAAAATACTGACCATCTCGATCCCATTCTGTGGCGTAGTTAATCTTCTCGTCAGGCCCTCTCTCGAGCTTGGGTTTTCCTATTCTTAAGCCTGCTGCAACTGGCCTTCTTTTCGCTTGCCCGTCTTCTAGGCCACTAAGCCATCCCTTGCGTGAATCTTTTGGGTCAAAACGTCCAAGTTTGTAATGAACATCATCAATAAGATCAAGTGCGTATTCTGTGTAGTGTTGATCATTTAATCTTCTTCCTAGCTCCATAAAGTTCTCAACAGCATATGCATCGGTCCATAAATAGCGTCGTGGTTTACTATTACCAGCAATTCCTGTTGTATGAGCAAAGCTCTCCATTAGTTGGGCAGCATGCCCTATGCGTGATGTCGTGCTAGTAGGTGTCTGTCGCATCAGGGCTATCCTCCGGTGGAATATTGGATTCTTGAGCAATTCCTGTCATTGGAACAAAGCGAACTGGCATTAAGTTTTTTTGTCTATACTTTCGGTGAGCTACCTTTTCTAGAAGGATTAATTCCTGACGTATCGTTCCCACTGGTGCGAGAAGCTTACCACCAATCTTTAATTGCTCTTTTAATGGCTCTGGAATTGTTGAAGGAGCTGCTGTGATAATGATTGCATCAAAAGGTCCCTTATCAGGCCAACCCTTATATCCGTCACCAAACTTGATATGGACGTTTTCAAGATTTAGTTTCTCAATGTTATTTTGTGCCTTTTCTGCCAACCACTCTATAATCTCAATACTGTAAACCTTTGAAGCTAGTCTAGACAAAACAGCTGCGTTATAGCCACATCCGGAACCTACTTCTAGAACTTTGGATTCTTTTGTTAGCTTTAATGCCTCGGCCATAAACGCCACAATGTAGGGTTGGCTAATAGTTTGATTCTTTCCAATTGGAAGTGGACCATCTTCATAAGCATAGGGTTTCATAGGCTCTGGGATGAAGTCTTTTCGATCAATTTCCCTCAGAGCATTTAAAACACTCTCATCCTTGATTCCTCTTCTCATTATATGTTCTTCAATCATCTCTCTCTTTGTTGTCATGGAAGGACCCTCCAACATAAATATAAGCAAAATTCATTCCACAGCTTCTGAGTGAATGGCATTGGTGCCTTGCTGGTTATACAAGGCCTCTACATGGGAGTTCTAAATGAATCAAGTGAGTTATATAAGTAGGATGCTTTTAAGAGTGATTCTTTTAATAGGCCTAGTCTTGCATGTAAGTGCCGCCATGGCCGATCAGTCGCCGTGTCCAAAAGTTATTATCACAAGTAAAGATACTATTGATTTTAGTGACACAGAAAAAAGGCTTTTGTGTGGAGATAGGGATGATAAGGCCTGGGAGGATATTCCTAGCTATCAAGCACAGTTTTTTATGAGATCTTTTTTGCAGTCTCGTGCCTACTTAGAACCTACGTTTGAGATCAAAAACGACGTTCTTTATGTTCATCCAGGTGAAAAGGTTGAACTCAAATCTCTTGAAATTATCCCAAAGTCTCTTGTCGAGAAAGAGGCCATTGAAAAAGAGCTTCTACCTGTTTTTGAAAAAAAACCTCTAACACCATCGCTTTTAAATGAATTGCAGGCCAGCAGCGTGGGAATATTGCGAGAAAAAGCATATGCGTGTGCCAAAGCGAAGGCATATGCTCAAGTGGTAAACTCACATGTTGTAATAGAGCTTGAAAATCTCTCTCGTTACAAATTTGGAGATATTCAAATTGAGGATACAGGTGGCGTTTATGAGCAGGCATTAAAAAGGTTTTATCCTTTTAACAGTGAGCAGGCATTTGAT
>JAGSHJ010000532.1 GCA_023954595.1 Bacteriovoracaceae bacterium
ATTCAAGCTGGAGATATTATTTTTTGGAGAAAGGCCGGGCAAGATGAAGTCTGTTCTGGAGGCGGTGACTGTCACGTAGGGATTGCTGTCGGAAACGGTCAAAGCTTTGATAATAATGGAATGTGGGGCAAACCTTCGATTTCAGGAATTGGATACCGGATGCGTTGGAGATTCATGTACGCCAAGCGTATGCGTTAAGTTTAAAATATGTTAAAACTTCAAAATGCCGCTCATAAATAATTATTTTGAAGAAGAAACAATAGACCTATCTCAAATTCACACTCTCGAAGGAGTAGAGTTCGTAGAGTGTGAATTTTCTAATCAAGATTTTCAAGGTCAATCACTAAAGAATACAAAGTTCATAGAATGTACCTTTAATCATTGCAACCTCGCCAATTGCTTATTAACTGGAACAAGTTTTAGAGACGCTCGTTTTAAAGACTGCAAACTTATCGGTCTGAACTTTACGATGTGTACTACTTATAATGAGCTTTCATTTGAGCAATGTTTGATGAACTTATGTATTTTTCAAGACCTCAATCTTAACGGATTAAAGTTTTCAGAATGCAGCCTAAAGAGTGCTGACTTCTCTGATGCAAAACTCAATAAAGCCGATTTTTCTAAATCAGAACTCGCTGGTTGCCTTTTTAATGGCTCAGACTTGCGTGAGGCCGACTTTAGATTGGCCAAGAACTACTATATAGACCCTGAATCAACAAAATTAAAAGGTGCCAGGTTTTCAATGCCAGAAGCAATGACATTGTTCTCCGGACTTGGAATAATAGTAGAGTAATATTAATGATGTAAGAATTATTGCTATCTACTTGAAATATAATTATTTTACGCAGTAGCTAACAAAAAAGTCCCTGGCACAGTATGAAAACTCTAAACGATATATTGGAGTCCAATAAAAATTGGGCCAAAAACATTCAAAATAAAGATAGTGAACTATTTAAGAGGCTGTCTAAAGCACAATCTCCTGAGTTTCTTTGGATTGGTTGTTCTGATAGTCGCGTTCCAGCTTCTGAAGTTTGTGGTGCCGGTCCAGGTGAATTTTTTGTTCATCGAAACATTGCCAACTTAGTGGTTGAAAACGATCTCAATTGTCTCTCTGTTATTCAGTATGCAGTTGAGGCCCTAAAGGTTAAAGAGATCATAGTTTGTGGTCACTACGGTTGTGGTGGAGTTCAAGCGGCCCTTGATGATAAACCTCTTGGTCTGATTGATGGCTGGTTAGAAAATATTAAAACCACTATCAAAGAGAAATCTTCTGAACTTAGTTCATGTGAAGATAAAACTTCAAGAATGGTAGAGCTTAATGTCGAAAAGCAAGTGGCAAATATAGCTAACACAGAGATTGTTAAGAATGCTTGGAAAAATAACCAAGAGCTTCGTGTCCATGGGATCGTTTATGACCTAGCTAGTGGACTTCTTAAAGATTTAGGTGTGACTTTGGATCAGGCCCAAGCGTAACTGTACTCAACAGATTCTTGTTCATTTAACATTTCATAGACTTCATCACGAGTTTCATTTTCTGGTGACAACCAATCATCTATATATTCTTCTTTCAAAAAAATTGGACAACGATCGTGTCCCATCCTCTCAATTTCGGGAGGAGGATCATTGGTAATAAGAGCAAAGGATTCTATTGTTTGACTACCGTCTCTTGATTTCCAGACATCGTAGAGGGCGGGAGCCCACATAATATCTTTCTCCCCTGGTTTGAAGGTAATGAGTTTCTTTTTTCCTTCATGCACAACCCACTC
>JAGSHJ010000562.1 GCA_023954595.1 Bacteriovoracaceae bacterium
TAAGAGAGCTTATTTTAAAGAATAAATTTAAGAAACCGCTCGCTTCGAGGTTGAACCTTGTTGGTACCTCTAAGATAAGCTTTAAGATTGAATATCCTAATAAACTCAAAGAGTTACAAGTTACAAAGTCTTCAGGAAAACGACCTCTTGATGAATCTGCCATTGAAACCGTTCGCCGCATCTCAGTGATTCCCGCAATTCCAAAGGACTTAGGACTCAAAGAGATTACCGTGAGTCTAGAGATGGTGTTTGAATAGTTCTCCATACAAATTTGTGACATTTTTTTCAAGCAAATGTGATACTGAAGTTCCGTGAAATTTTCAATCATTGTTGCCATTCTTTTCTCAATTCAGCCAACTTGGGCACAGTTCCATCTGGAGAAGGTTATCCATTCTGATGATAAAGCTTCTGGAGTAGAGCAATCTCAAACAGATGAAGACAATGTCTCGTCTATCGATGAGGATGAGCTAGAGCGCCAAGCACCCGCAAGCGTTGATGATGCACTAAGACAGGCCCCCGGTGCCACCACTGCCAGAGGTCCAAGAAATTCAAGCGAGTCTATACAAATCAGAGGGCTAGATACCTCAAAGATCTTTATCATGATCGATGGTGCTAGACAGAACTTTCGAAGTGGACACTCTTCAATGATTCCGGTTGAGTTAGAGAATCTAAAAGCAGTAGAGATTTATGAAAGCTCGTCTGATTTATCAAAGGGTAACTCTCTTGGAGGTGGTATTCAGTTTGTGACTAAAGACGCACAAGATTACCTACAAAAAAACAAAGACTTCGGTGCAGAGTTTAGATATCAAAACAATAGCTCTAGTGCTGAGAATATATACAATGCAAAAAGTATATTTAAGACATCGGAGTTCTCTGGCCTTATCAGCCTGACTGCACAAAGTGCTGGCAATATTCAACTCAATAACGGAGAAACACTTGCAAACTCCGCTTACGAAGACTTTATAGGGCTTATAAAATTAAAACGTGGAGAGTGGAGTTTCTCTCATGAATCATTTAATAGGGAGGATAACAATCCACTTGATCCTTCCCTGAATCCTCCTGATTCTATTCAATCGTTACAGGCAGATACTAAAATCACCAAAGAGACCACCATTGTGAAGCATCAGACTGATGATCTTCTTGTGAATGCTTATTACAACCACTTTGAAACGGAAAAAACTGAAAGAGAAAGTAAAACTAAAGAGCACAGAACGATCAACACATTGGGTATGAGCTTTAAAAAGAAGCTAGATAAAATGAGATTTGGAGCTGAGGGATTTCAAGACTCACTGGAATCAGATAAAGAGGGGAGCGAACTTACCTCTTTTCCAAAGGCACAAAGTCTTAATGTCAGTAGCTACCTCGAAAGGGACTTTGATTATAAAGACATCACTGCGACGCCAGGACTTAGGCTAAATTATTATTCTATGGAGGATGCAGGTGATAACTTCTCTTCAAAATCAGCACAAGAAATCTCCAAAAAACTAAAACTAAAATATTCATTTGAA
>JAGSHJ010000415.1 GCA_023954595.1 Bacteriovoracaceae bacterium
AATTTAAGATTGGCCTTTAGAGAGTGTGGTCTCTCTTTAGGTCTTAGACATTGGGAAGGTAGAGAGAGTAAATTAGATAAGTACATTCCCCTATCATTTGAGATTGAAAACTTTTGGCTTGTCGCTCAAAGTTCTGATTCATGGCATGCAAATGAAGACATTAACAAAGTAACACTGGCAGCTTCTCTTCTTCACTAATGTTTTTTGAGTTTACCTAGTTCAGTTCTTTCAATGCCATCTACAAAGATAACCCGATCTACAATTGCAGGAGCAAAGAGTGTGCTTAGTTCTTCTTCAATTAGATTTTGAGAATCCTTTAATTCTGAACTTGCGATGATTTTCAAAGCTTTTCCCTCGCGTACCAAATCAACAAGTTCCAAGGCAAGCTTTGAATACCAACCATGCTCCATTGCATAATTATCAAGAAGATCACGAAGTTCATTTAAAAAGAATAATCTCCCTTTGCACTTAAATGCATAGTCCGCTCTCGACAAAGGTCTGAGAATATCACCCTCTAGAGCAACAAGATCATTTGTTTCGAAGTAACCATTGTCAGTTTCAGCAAGTTTAAAACTAAATTCACTATCAAAATGAAAAACACCAGTGAACAGCGCATCCGTTTTGATAAATAATTTCCCATCAGTATCTACTTTTACATTATGGCATGCGAGAACTTTCATTTGAGGTTCATCACTAACACATACCTCAGTAGCAAGTTGTGAACACACTTCAGTCATTCCAAAGGTGCGCAAAATAGGCCATCCAAGATCAAGAAGTTTCTTATGAAGAGAACTTGCCAGAAAATCCCCTCCAACAATAATAAATTTTAAAGACTCAGGTGCATGTAGCTTATTTTTAACAATGTCATAGGCCTGAAGAGGAACGATTGAGCTAACTTGAACATTGGATACTTTTTTCACCCATTCATTTACGTCCCACCTAGAGTCATCGGCCACAACCTCCGCTCCCGCAACTGAAGCACGTGCATATACAGAAAGACCACCAATGTGCCATGGAGGTAGAGATAAAAACCATTTATCATTTGGACCAAGATCTAAATGTTCATTTACAGTTTTGGCGTTTAATTCAAGGGCCTTCTTAGAGATAGCGTATCCCTTCAACTCTCCCTTAGAACTTGTACCTGATGATAATATAAAAACATGTCCTTTGAGATTTAATTGTCTCAAATGCTCTTTTAGTGTACTGATCTTTTCTTGATCAAGTTTTGGTGAGAACAGATAGAGATTTTCATCAGAGTAAAGATCTAGTTCAAACATTTCCAACTCCGTAGCTCTAAGTCATCATAGATATCTTTGACTGCCTTTTCATTTAGCTTCAGATAAGGGCCATCACTGATAAATAATTGACGCTGCTCTTTATATATTCCAGGAGTATCAATTCCATGGACGAGGTCTAGGTTTCCCCTATCCATCAATTCTAACCAACAATGGTAGCGTCCAAGATCACTTCCCATATAAGAACTAAAGATAGCATTCTCTGCATTATTTAATTGTCTTGCATTGGACTTATAAATCAAATAGTCGTAATGGGAGCTTTCTTGAAAGTCCCGAGCACTAGCAACAAGTAATGTTGTCCAGTTCCCAGAACCTGGGTCTTCAATGTATTCGACCTTTAGACGCTCCATATCTTCGATACTGGCCAGAAATTCATTCCACTGATCTATAGAAATAGACCCGTTAGCATCGAGGCGAAGTGTGATGTCTTTTTTTAGAAGTGTCCTAATTTTAGAGAAGTCTTCAACTCCCATGACCTTTACTTTATAAACACCACCAGAGGTTACGTTATCTAGCAGCAAACTATGATTTCTAAAGTTTCTACCGACAACGTCATTGATAAGTCTCGACTCATTTTCTAAGAACCACAGACATTTATCAAGGTACTCACTTTTCTTTCCTCTCAAGACCTCCTCAACAGGATCGTCTCCAAGTTCAATGTGTGGAAAGTAGTCAGCATAGGCCCACTTGCCTTGAACCTTCTTACGCAAATACATACCCTGTTTTGCTGCACTAGATGATTTAGCGTTAAGAGTACGTGTAGGAATTAGTTCATAGCGTGAGTATTCAATCATATTATTAGTGATATAAATTGAGTCATACCAAATACTAGAAGGTGTATACCTGCAAACTTAAGTGCATCATTTAAAATTGCGCCTTCTCTATTTTTTTGGACAATAACGATCACTTTAATCAGTGCAGGTAGTGCTAGCAATGGAAGGTACTTCATCCCCTTACCGGCGGTGAGTTGTATTGAGTATGGAATCATCAAACAAAGATAAATCCCAATGATATAAAGCTTGGCACTCATTCTCGTAGCAAGAGTTCTTTTACCAACTTTCTTATCAGTCTCACGGTCACGTAAATTATTGATCATAATTAGAGAAGTGGATAAAAGGCCAATTTGGGTTGCTAAGAAGTAGGACTCAAATGGTAACTCTAAGGCATAAAGATAGAATGAACCGCACACAGCGAAAAGACCGAAGAACAAAAAGACAAACAACTCCCCCAAACCTTTATAGGCAAGAGGCAGTGGGCCACCTGTGTATCCATAACTTAGATACAAGGACAAAACGCCTAAAACTAAAATGACAGGTCCACCTCTAAAAAAAAGAAAAACACCTACAGCAGATGCAAGTAAGATTGCGATATGTCCCCAGAGCATTGCTGTTTTAGGAGAAACATCTCCAGCACTTGATACCCTACGCGGTCCTACTCTTTCGGTATCCGCACCTTTTAGTGCATCAACAGCATCATTATAGTAGTTAGTGGCCAACTGAATAAGTAGTGCAGCGGCAATACAGAGTGAAAGGTAGAGATAGTTTGTCTTATCATACATATGCACAAAAAGACCGTGAGCTACTAGTGGCGGTATAAATGCTGCGACAAGAGTTTTTGGCCTTGAGGCCGCTATAATGTGTTTAATCATAATTGGTCCAATTTATTTTCTATAATTCTAAAAATTGCTTGTTCATTTTGCAATAGACGATGCCCGCCTGAAACATACACACACTCAATACCGTG
>JAGSHJ010000387.1 GCA_023954595.1 Bacteriovoracaceae bacterium
AAGTGACATGATGGACGGCAGAGTTGGAGCTATCCGTGAAGCTCTAGATAATGAAGGCTTCACTAATGTTCTAATCATGGCCTACACTGCAAAATACGCATCCCACTTTTATGGCCCATTCAGAGATGCTCTAGACTCTGCACCAAAGGCCGGAGATAAGAAGACTTATCAAATGAGCTACGGCAATAGAAGAGAAGCACTTAAAGAATTAGAACTAGATATTAATGAAGGTGCTGATATTGTTATGGTTAAGCCAGGTCTTAGTTACTTGGATGTCATAAGTGATCTTAAACAGCACTCCCATCTTCCAGTTGCCGCTTATAATGTTAGTGGTGAATACGCTATGGTTAAGGCCGCAGCAGAAAAAGGCTGGTTAGACGGTGAAATGATCATGGTCGAGACACTTACGTCCTTTAAAAGGGCCGGAGCTGATATTATTCTTACTTATTTTGCTCAAGAGATGGCCAAGTATTTGAAAAATAATTAAGCTTAAGCTTATGCGTTTTCTATTAATCAGGTTTTCAAGCCTGGGCGATATTGTGTTGCAGACTTCTTTTGCCTCTTGGCTTAAATCCAAGTATCCACAATGTCATATTAGCTTTCTAACTCTCAAAGGAAATGAGGCCCTAATTCAGGGACATCCTCATATTGACGAGCTGCTCGTATATAAAAAGGGCAGAGGCGCTAGTGATATTTCAAATTTATACCGCTTTTGTAGAGAGGAATTGAAAAGTAAAAACTTCAACCTCATCGTCGATCTTCACGGAACTACTCGTTCATTTCTAACTCGTTGCTTTTTACCTGAAGTTCAATCACTTGCAATGGATAAGAGAAGATTTGAGAGATCTCTTCTTGTTAAGGCCAAAATTGATTTACTCAAAGGTGAGAGTTCTCTGCATGATCGAAACCTAAGAGATCTAGCTTGGGCTTTCAATAAATCTTATGATGAAGATGAGCTATTGAGTTTTCTGTCGAAAAGCTTCCCAAATAATTTAAGCCTCACTACAAGCTCTGTTAGTGGTAAGTTTCAAAAAGAAAAAGCTGTCGTAATTGCCCCTGGTGCTTCTTTTAAAGAAAAGCGCTGGCCGGTGGAGCGCTTCTATGATGTTGCGCTAAATATTTTGGAAAATACTAGCTTTAAGTGTGTCGTCGTTGGTGGCCCTGAAGATGATTTTTGTTCCATATTTGATCAATTGCAGACTCAATTTCCAGGACGCTGTGAAAATCTCCAAGGAAAGCTCTCACTTTCTAAATCGATGGAGGTCGTTGCCAAGGCCTCGCTACTAATTGGTAATGACTCACTGATGTCTCATGTTGCCGAGTCTTGTTCAACGCCTAGTTATTCTATATTTGGACCTACAAGCGAGTCATTTGGCTTTGCTCCTAGGCTTAAAGATTCTCATGCTTTCTCTGTAGATATATGGTGCAGGCCTTGTTCTACAACTGGATCAAAGACGTGTTTTAGAAAAAAACCATACTGTATGCTTAAGACGACTTCTAAGATTGTCTCTGACAAAGCAATCAGTTATTTAAATAATCTTGAGGCCAGTGATGTTTAAGGCCTATCAACTTTTAAGACTCTTTTACTACCCGTTTTTCAATTGGATATTTCCATTAGTCTTCAGGCCTATAAGAGAGCGACTTCTTTTTGAGAAGACAAATATTAGTGATCAAAGTTCTAGATCATTTAAACCCGATGATATAGAGGCAGACCTGTGTTTTGAAGTCAGCAGTGAAGGGGAGCTTGAGCAGGTAAGGCCTGTTTTAATGCATGCCCTGAGTCTGGGGCAAACGGTTGAGCTTATTTTCTCCTCTGACTCTGTACAAAAACAATGTACTTCCCTGGCCCAGAACTATCCTGAACAGTTGAGAATTCTTCGCTATCCTCTGCTTTCTTATTTTCCTGCAAGAGCGTGGTCTGATCCTATAAAATGGATTAGTGCAAAGAAGTTGTTTCTTTGTCGATATGATTTTTTTCCTGAACTTTTAAGATACGGCAGAAAAGATGATGTTGAATTTATCTTGTTGTCAGCAAGTCTTAAGAGCTATGGCAATAAGGGAGCGCTCTCAAAAGCATTCTATAATTTTGTATATAATAGTTTTGATAAGATCGTTACTGCTACGGATTTGGATCTACAGCGTTTCCAAGATTACTTCAATACTAGCTCCGAGCGGGCACAAAGCTTTGACTTTAGGCCATTGGCAATTGATGCAAGACAAATTAATGCTGAAGCTGTTCTGAGTGAAAAATTTCCAAATTATACTGAATTCAAAGAACTCATAAGTTCGTATGAAAAACGGCACAGATTAATTTTTGGAAGTTTCTGGGCATATGAGTTGCCAGCATTCTCGCAAGGCTATGACTTTGATAAAAACCTTCTATGTTTGGCACCTCATAAACTAGACACAGATTCCATTGAAGAAATTAAAAACGGATTGAGAGAGAAGTTTCCAAATAGTCCGGTTTATGAATGGAGTAGTGATGAGAGTGCTAATAAATTAGTTTTGGATCGCTTTAATCAAAGCCCTGGGCCAATCATCATAAATCTTAAAGGGGTTCTGTGTGAGCTTTATACGCTCTTTGGTGGCGCATTTGTAGGTGGTGGGCACGGAATATCTGTTCACAGCCTTTTAGAGCCATTTATGGGTGAGTGTGCTGTTTATTGTGGGCCTAAGGTTCATCGATCTACAGAGTACGATCTAATTCTTCAAAACAATCCTGATAGGCTTAGGATTGTGGACAGATTGGAAAATGTGGTTGAAAATTTTGAAAAAGATATTTCAATCAGAATTCTGATTAATTGGGCCGGTCGTCTAGTCCGGTAGGATATGTGCATGGCATGCATGGGATCGAGGGTTCAAATCCCTTCCGGTCCACTTATTTTTTTATTAAAGAAATCATTTTTTCAATCTCATGATCTTTTTCTTTTAAAATCTCATTGATTTTTTCATCTGAAATTGATATTTTCAAATCAATAATTGCTTGTAGTGCACTTTTTTTTACTTCTAAATTAGGATCTGATAATCCTTCTAAGAAAATTTCTTTAGCTTCTTGAGCTTTTAGGTGTCCTAATGCTCCAAGTGCACATGATCTAACCATAGAGCGCTCATCTTTTGCAAGTTTAATTATTTCAGGAATTGCATCAGTTTCATTTCTGTTTGCTAAGACTAGTGATGTAAAACCTCTGATGTTTTTATTTGCAGCATTCAAACTATTAATTAAAAAATTTGAAATCTTGTTTTTATTTAAAATAAGAGAACTAAATGCTTCTCCTCTAACTTGAATATCATTATCATCTAATTTTGAAATAATTTTTTCTA
>JAGSHJ010000418.1 GCA_023954595.1 Bacteriovoracaceae bacterium
ATAAACTAGACGAGGAAGGTCTAGGAGAGTTTAAGAATCAATTTATTAAGGAGAGCGATTCGTGAGCAATATTGAAAAAGCTACATTTGGCGGAGGTTGCTTTTGGGGAGTTGAAGAACTCTTCACTAGAATAGAGGGTGTTAAAGATGCAGTAAGTGGCTACATGGGTGGAAACATTCAGTCTCCTACATACGAACAAGTTTGCACTGGTAGAACAGGCCATGCTGAAGTTGTAGAGGTTTCATTTGATTCAAGTCAAATCTCCTACAAAGAACTTCTCGATTACTTTTTTAGAATGCATGATCCTACAACGCCTAATCAACAAGGTGTTGATATCGGAAATCAATATAGAAGTGTGATTTTCTTTCATAATGAAGAACAGAAAAAAGAAGCTCAGGAATTTATTGATCTTGTCGAATCCAAAGAAATCTTTGATCGAAAAGTCGTAACAGAAATCTCTAAAGCTTGTGAGTTCTGGCCAGCTGAAGATTATCACCAAGATTATTATCAAAAGAAATATCAAGGTGGAGTAGGCCCTATTTGTCACCGTATGCGTGACGAATCCTTTCTGGGGGAATCTTGAGAATAGCTATTTTAGACGCAAAAACAATTGGTGATGACATTGATCTTTCTCGCTTTAACGACTTAGGCGAACTTGAGATATTCCAAGAGACTTCAAAAGAACAGATTCTAGATCGGGGCAGAGATAAAGACGTATTAATACTGAATAAAGTACGCCTTGATAAAAGTACATTAAAAGAACTCAAAAACTTAAAACTTGTATGTATCACTGCTACGGGCACAGATAATGTCGACTTAGAGGCGGCACAAGAATTTGGGATAGAAGTACGCAATGTTAAAGGGTACTCCACAGATAGTGTCGCACAGTTGACGCTTGCCATGGTTTTGTCCCTTCAATGTAAGCTTGCACAACAGGATCATGTTGGTAAGAAAGAATGGGTTAATTCAAAAATCTTCACCAACCTTGATTTTAAATTTAATGAACTCGCAGGTAAAACCTGGGGGATCGTGGGCCTTGGTAATATTGGCCAGAAGGTCGCACAAATAGCAAGTGCCTTTGGCTGCAACGTTGTGTACTACTCATCTAGTGGTGTGGACCGATCTGAAGTATTTAAACGTGTGGAGTTAGATGAGCTTTTAGGCTCAGATATAATCACTGTTCACTGTCCTCTGACAGACTCAACTCGTGATCTCATCAATGCAGATAATCTTCACCAATTAAAAGATGAGGCCGTTTTAGTAAATGTTGCTCGTGGTGGAATTGTAAATGAAAGCGATATTGTTGAGAAGTTTAAATCATCTAATATTAGGCTTGGATTTGATGTGGCCAGTAAAGAGCCAATACAAGAAGATAATCCACTTCTAAATATATCTGATTCTCAAAGACTTATTATGACATCTCACATTGCTTGGGCATCAACTGAGGCGAGAAAGAGGCTCATGGATGGTGTTTATAATAATATTAAAACTTTTCTAGATAAATAAAAAGGGCAGCTTATGGCCGCCCAGTTTTTTCTACTTAAGAAGTCTCTGTCTTAAATTATCCCATTGACGTAAGTCTTGGTTTTTTTCACCTAAGGACTTTGCCATCTTTTCACTTGTTGGAATCTCTACTAACTCGCCATCATCAAAGCTCAGATTCATATAGATAGAGGCCAGGTCTTTGTTAAGTCTTGGTGCTTCACCAGTAATTGATTTTAAAAAATCTCTTACAACCACCGCTCCTTGGAGTTTATAAATAATGTCCTTTCTAGTGATTGAATTTACTTCATTAAATTCACTATCAAGTTTTAACTGTCCAAACGAACCTTCTGTAAGTTTAAACAATAGCCCTTGAGCCTGATCTTTTATGCCCATGGCTTCTTCATCAACCATATTCTTTAACGCTAGCGCAGATAGAAAATCCATTCTTGCTTTCAGAAGGTCAATAAACATCTCTTTTGCATCTTTAACTAATACGGCCTGTTCAGCCACCGTTAGAGGTGCTCCTGTCTTCTCCTTAGCAAGAGCATTGGTTATGACATCATATAAGCTTATAGGTGCCAATTTAAGGCCTTGGGCCTTGTTTTGATCTATGTTTCTCTCTTGAAGAAGATCAATCACGTGTAGGGTCGTTGCAATGGCGTAAAATGATCTCTCATCTTGTTTATCTAGATCATCTAACTCCAAGGGAGTCATTTCTTCTAATTTACTATCGCCTTTTATTAAACCTAAGTATTTCTTTTTAGCTTTAAGTCTTTCATATGTTCCATTTAGTGATTGATGTAGTTCAGAAATAGCGTCAGCTATGAGACGCTCTCGCTCTTGAAGGCCTTCTTTATCAGCAACTCCATCCCAAATTTGGTATTCAAATGCGAGAAGAAAGATTTTTGCATCCGTTAAAGTGTTGCCCATATCAAGCTGTGCTGTATTGCTGAAGAGTACTTTTCGTTTATTGTTTCTTTTATCCTCTGAAAAACCATGCCTGCTAGCAGCACCAAGGTTGCTAGTGTTTTGATTGGTCTCATCCATTTTTTTATTGGTCTGATCCATTTTCTGATTCATTTCTTTGGTGATTTCTTTCATCTCTTTTGTAGTTTCTTTCATCTCTTTCATACTGCTCAGAGGCTTCTCACATGACGAAAATAAGGCCATAAAAAGTAGGGTTGTGACTGTTTTTTGCATTGGGTTGCTCCTTAATAAGTATTGTTTAATGCTAGCTCCGTTTTGCGCTGTGCCGTAGCTGAGTTGAAATAAATACACCCTAAAGAAACCTAAATAGTGCTGAAATAGGCAAATTAACTTAGGAATTGAGCAATTAATCGGGATTTACTTTGACTTTTTCCGAGACAATGAAGAACATTTTATAAACCAAATACTAACTTCATTGGAGGAAAACATGGCTAAGAAACAAGCTAAAGAAATGTTACTAGTAGGATCAAAAACAAAAGAAGCTCTTAAAGGTTCTGGAAAAACAACTTTTAACGTATCTTCTGACACTCTTGACGCGCTTA
>JAGSHJ010000050.1 GCA_023954595.1 Bacteriovoracaceae bacterium
GCAAAGTCGTTCATTCCACCGTCCACAATTAGAAAATTATGCCCTGCAGTTGTCTTTGTACGTATTACCCTTGATATGAAAACTCCTGCGTCGGCCATTATCCTTCTTCCTGGTTCAAATATAATTCTTTTGAAGTTAGAGGACACTAGGTGTGTTTGCACCGTCTGCATGTAGTCCTTAATTGAAGGTGCGCTATCATTTTGATCATAATCAACACCAAGACCTCCACCTACATCTAAAAAGTCTAATTGAATACCAATCTCATCGGCGAGTTTCGATAGCTTGGACACTGCATGTGCTGTTGCGCTGAGCTCCATTAACTGACTGCCTATATGAATACTAAGGCCTATGAGTTTACAGTTGCTCCAAAGCTCACTGTCATTTAATGCCTGTATGATATCATCACGAGACATTCCAAACTTATGTTTATTTGAACCTGTAGATATGTGCTTATGTGTTGATACTTCAACGTGAGGATTATAGCGAAATGCTATTTTGGCACATTTCTTTTTTAACCGTGCTAGGGCATTTACGCTTTTCAATTCCTCTATAGATTCAATGTTGATTGATAGCACTTGAGAGTCCAAGGCCTTTTCAATTTCATAGTCTTGTTTTCCAACACCACTGAAAATGATTTTTGAATTGTCTATTTTGGCTTTCAAGGCTTGTTCAAGCTCACCACCGGAGACAATATCTGCTCCAATGTTGTGCCTTTCTAAGATCTGTAAAAGTCTGAGGTTTGAATTTGCTTTAAGAGCATAGCAGATCAGAAATTCATGGTCTAATTCATCTGCATGGTCTTTAAAGCTTATGATGTTTTTTTCGAGTTGCTCTTGTGAATATAAGTAGAATGGAGTGGGGATGCTACTAATAGCTTGTTCCAAATTTAAATTTTGGAAGTGTAATTTGTTATTTTTAAAAGCTAATGGACTTTTAGGTCTTCTTTCCATTTCATGATTGTCTCTACTTGGTGTTGATCTAGCAAATTGATATCTAAGGCAGTTGTTAATAATGTGTCTAAAGATTCAAGTGAGTGAAACTTAATATTATTGTCTAAGAACTTTTTAACCGAGATACCATAGTTAAAAATGGATTGAACTTCTAGAACTTCAATTGAAGCACCTTGAAGCTTTAAACATGCTTCTATAGAGCTCTTTCCTGTGGAGATTAAGTCTTCAATTAAGACTGCGCGTTGTCCCTTTTTATACGCTCCCTCAATAGCGTTACCAAGTCCATGCGATTTATTACTTGATCGGATATAAATCATCGGAAGCTCGAGCTCGTGTGCGATCCAGGCCGCCCATGGTATGCCGGCGGTTGCTGTACCTGCAATACAGTCAACGTTTTTGAGTGTTCTTATACGCTTGCAAAATTGTTCTATAATCACACTTCTATGTTTTGGATAAGAAATTATTTGTCTATTGTCACAGTAGATTGGAGACTTGATGCCTGAGGTCCACGTGAAGGGATTTTCTGGGCTTAATTTAACGGCCTTAATCTCTAGAAGTATGTTAGCGATCATTTAATCTCCTCAAGGATCTTTATAAAGGTTTCTCGTGGATTATTGGAGAGTGTTATGTCACGACCTATAACTATATAATCACTTCCAAGTTTCATTGCTTCTTTAGGAGTAACCACTCTTTTTTGATCTTGGCGATCTGAGTTGGCAAGCCTAATCCCTGGTGTGACTGTTAAGAAGTCATGAGCACATGTGCTTTTAACTTGTTCGACTTCTAGGGCCGAAGATACGACACCATCTAAGTTGGCCTTTTTGGCAAGAAGTGCCAGGTCTGTGGTCGATTCAATCAAGTCTTTTGAGATACCAATCTGACTCTCTAGAATCGTTTGATTTAAACTTGTTAGGTGAGTTACGGCGATGAGCTTAGGGACACTATTATTATGGGCACCGCGCTCTATACCTTGCTTTGCGGCCTTCATCATCTCCAATCCACCAAGAGCGTGAACGTTAAGCATGTCTGCTCCAAGCTTAGCTAAGGCGTAGCAACTCTTTTCTACTGTATTTGGGATGTCATGCAGCTTTAAGTCGAGAAAGACTTTAAACCCAAAATCCTTTGCCAGTGAAACGCTATCACTACCTAAAGAATAGAAGCACTCCATACCAATTTTAATATATTGTGCCTCTCCCTCAAGTGACTTTGCAAGGTGGAGGAATTGATCCTTAGTGTGCACATCAAAAGCGACTATGATCTTGTCTTGTGGCTTCATCCTATTACTCCAATGCTTTTAAAACTCTCATCTCAATTGCTTGCACCAAAGCGTTTGCCGTATCTAGGGACGTTAAGCAAATTGTACCGTTGTCCGCTGCTGCTCTTCTTATTTTAAAGCCATCGCTTTCAACATTTTTACCCTTGGTGATTGTGTTTAAAATTAAATCAACTTGGCCTTTCTTTATTTCGGAGAGTAGATCTGTATCTGACTGACCAATCTTGGCAACCGTTCTAACTGGAAGGCCATGAAGGGAGAGTTCTTTGGCGGTTCCTTCTGTGGCCAAAAAGTTGAAGCCACATTCATGAAAGCGTTGTAGAAGTGGAATCGTCTCTGTTTTATGTTTATCTGCCAGGGTCACGAGAATTGTTCCACAAGTTGGAACATTTATACCTGCAGACCTAAATGCCTTCTCCAAGGCCCTTTTCATATCTATATCTCTGCCGATCGCTTCACCAGTTGATTTCATCTCTGGACCTAATGCCGTGTCTACTGCTTTGAGTTTAGCAAAACTAAATACCGGTGCCTTTACACTCACATAGGGAGAAGGCTCTTTAAGCCCTGGAGTAAGGCCTTGTTCTGAGAGACTAATTCCAAGAATTGCCTTAGTTGCAATCTTAGCTAGGGGCTCACTTGTTACCTTTGATAAGAATGGAGCTGTTCTAGAGGCACGTGGATTAACTTCAATTACATAGACTTCATTTTTTTTGATTACAAATTGGATATTAATCATTCCAATGTGGCCTAAGTTTTTTGCAATCTTAGTTGTGATCTCCACCATTTGATTGAGAGCTTTTTCGCTTATTGTTTGAGGGGGATAGACTGCAAAAGAGTCTCCCGAATGAATTCCGGCCCTCTCTATATGTTCAAGTATGCCTGGAATAAACACTTCTTTTCCATCACAAATCGCATCAACCTCCGCCTCAACTCCTATCATGTATCTATCCATCAATATCTCTGAGTTGGATTCTGCAATTTCTGAGAAGTAGCTTTGAAGCTCATCTTGATCATAAACGATTTGCATTGCTTGGCCTCCGATTACGTAGGATGGCCTTAACATGAGAGGGTAACCAAGTTCTTTTGCTTTTTCTTTTGCCTGTATTAATGATGTGGCCGTGAGTCCTAGTGGTTGGGCTATCTTTAAATTGGTCAAAAACTTTTCCCAACTTTGTCTATTCTCACATGTATCTACTATCTCGTGTGCAGCTCCTAAGACCTTCACACCTTTGGCCTCAAGACCTTGCACTAGATTTATTGCGGTTTGACCACCGAATTGGGCTATCACTCCTATTGGTTTTTCTAGCTCCACAATATTCATTACGTCTTCAAGATGAAGTGGCTCAAAGTAGAGCCTGTCTGATACGTCATAATCCGTAGACACTGTTTCTGGATTATTGTTTATAACTATCGCGTCCATTCCCATCTCTTGAATGGCCTTTACTGCATGTACCGTTGCACAATCAAATTCTATGCCTTGACCAATCCTTATTGGACCTGAACCGAGAACAATGATGCTATCTTTACTTGAAGGAATTGATTCATTTTCATCCGCATAGGTTGAGTAGAAATAGGGTGTTTGCGAAGTGAATTCTGCAGCACACGTATCCACCATTTTATACACAGGTTTTATGTTATGCTCTTTTCTTTTCCTTTCAACGAACTCAATGTCCACATCTTTAAGTGTACTAATGGCATAGTCTGAGAAACCTCGACGTTTCAGTTCATGTAATAGTTCAGGATGCAGATCCTCACTCTTTACTCTTTCTTCTAAAGATATAATGTTTTTTATCTTTTCTAAAAACCATAAGTCTATCTTTGTGAGCTCATGTAGTTCGTGTGTTGTTACACCGATTCTTAAAGCATGAGCTATGTAGAAGATGCGGTCATCGTCTTGTTCGTTAATTTTTGCTTTTAACTCACTTTTATTAAAGTCGTGTGCTTCGGTGATCCAAAGGTGCGGTCTTTTAATCTCTAGAGATCTAACCGCTTTAAGAAGGGCCTCTTCAAAGTTAGTTCCTATGGCCATAGTCTCACCAGTGGCCATCATTTGAGTTCCAAGTCTTCGTTGAGCTTTTTGGAACTTATCAAAAGGCCATCTGGGGATCTTTACTACGATGTAGTCTAAACTTGGCTCAAAGCAAGCACAGGTACTACCTGTTATAGGATTCGTTATTTCATCCATTGTCTTGCCCAAAGCTATCTTTGCCGCAACTTTTGCAATAGGGTAGCCTGTGGCCTTGGATGCTAGCGCGCTTGATCGAGAGACACGAGGATTGACTTCAATTATATAATAATTTTGGCTTTTTGGATCGAGAGCTATCTGTACATTACATCCACCCTCTATTGCTAGAGAACGAACAATCTTTAAAGATGCATCTCTGAGCATTTGATATTCACGATCATTAAGAGTTTGAGATGGAGCTACAACTATGGAGTCACCTGTATGAATTCCTACTGGATCAAGGTTTTCCATATTACATACGACGATGCAGTTATCTTTAGAATCCCGAACGATCTCATATTCAATCTCTTTAAACCCTGCAAGACTCTTCTCAACTAAGCATTGATTAATAGGACTATTCTTTAGGGCCGATCCAATTATTGTTTTAAATTCTTCTTCATTCGAAGCTATGCCTCCGCCTGTTCCACCAAGTGTAAATGCTGGACGTACTATGATTGGGTAACCTGTTGTTTCCACAAATTTCAAAGCATCTTCCAAGCACTCTACGCTTTTGGACTCTGGAGTAGGCTCTCCGATTTTTGCCATTAGCTGTTTGAAAAGCTCACGATCCTCGGCGTCTTCTATAGTTTTTAAATTGACACCTAAAAGTTTGATTCCTTCTTTCTCAAAAAATCCTTCGCGTGCGAGCTCAAGGGCAAGGTTCAGTGCTGTTTGTCCACCCATCGTTGGCAACACTCCATCTGGACGTTCTTTAAAGATTATCTTTTTGATAAATTCCGCTTCTAACGGCTCCATGTAAACTTTGTCCGCGACTTCAGGGTCAGTCATAATCGTTGCAGGATTTGAATTTATAAGAACAACCTCAACTCCTTCCTCCTTTAAAGATTCAATTGCCTGTGTTCCTGAATAATCAAATTCTGCCGCTTGCCCTATAACAATAGGTCCTGAGCCAATTACTAAAACTTTTTTAATTGTTTTATCTAGTGCCATGATTAAGCCCCTTTAACCGTATGTATAAAGTTATCGAATAAGAACATTGTATCGGATGGGCCAGGGCTTGCTTCTGGATGGTATTGAACCGAGAAAGCAGGGTATTGCTTATGTTTTAACCCTTCTACGGTATTATCATTTAAACTAACTTGGGATATTTCTAATTGCGTTCCCTCAACTGAATTTGGATCAACTGAATAACTGTGATTTTGAGAAGTAATGAAAACTTTTCCTGATGCGAGGTCTTTCACTGGGTGATTTACACCTCGGTGTCCAAACTTTAATTTGTGGGTGTCACAACTGTTTGCAAGAGCAAAGACTTGGTGACCCATGCATATAGAGAACATAGGGTAGAGCTCTTGCATCTGACGGACTGTTGGAACCACTTCATGTAGGTCTTTTGGATCTCCTGGTCCGTTGGAGAGAACAACACCATCAGGTTTGTAGTTATTTATCTCTTCAATTGTTGTGTTCCATGGAACTACTATCACATCCATTTCTTTTTCAATTAATAAATTTAGAATGTTTTTCTTATAACCAAAATCCAGTAGCACTATTCGTTTTGCACCACGATTAGGAAAATGTGTTGGGGATTTTATGGATACTCTTCTTATTTGATTTGTAGCAAGTTGTTCTTTTAGTGCATCTGCGAGTACCGTATCGGATACGTTATCTTCGGCAAATACCGCCTTCATGGAACCCTGTTCTCGAAGTATTCTCACAATTTTTCTTGTATCTACTCCCATAAGGGCTGGGATGTTGTGACTTAGGAAAAAGTCTTTAATACTACTTCCTGAGTTCCAATGGCTGGGTGTTTCGCAAAACTCCTTTGCTACCACTGCCTTGCAGGACGGAACCAAGCTTTCATAGTCATCATTACTTATTCCGTAGTTGCCGATCATCGGATAAGTCATAACTATAGATTGATCGCAATAACTAGGGTCAGTAATTACTTCTTGATAGCCAGTCATTGCAGTATTGAATACAAGCTCAGACAAGAGGGTTTGTTCTTTGATTTTAGCACCGAAGTTTTTACCGTGAAAAATCTCTCCATTTTCAAGCATTAGTTTCATTCTTTCTCCATTATCCAATCCAATATGGCCATCCGAGTGGTTACTCCATTTTTCATTTGCTTGAAAATTCTAGACTGGGGATGCTCCACCAAGTCTTGCTCTATCTCTACACCTCTGTTCACAGGTCCTGGATGTAGAATGATGCTGTCTTTGCTCAGAAGCTTCATACGTCGTTTATTTAATCCATAGAGCTCATTATAATTGTCCATTGGAAGGTCTAGCTCCAAGTGACGCTCATGCTGAATACGTAAAAACATTGCGGCCTGGCAGCTCTTAAGTGCTGTATCCAAGTCAGTTACTCTACAGTCTTTAGGGAGTTGGTCAGGAGAGGGAAGAAGTGCCTCAGGTCCTGCTAGTAAAACACTTGCACCTAACTTTGTTAATGCAGATATATTTGATCTTGCAACTCTTGAAGTCGCGATATCCCCACAAATAGCGACTGTTAAGCCTTTCAAGGTTTTGAACTCTTCTTGAAGAGTAAATAGATCCAATAGTGATTGAGAGGGATGTTCAAATTTTCCAGCACCAGCGTTAATTATGTGAAATTGAAACTTGTCTTTCATTGAATGGACAAAATTGTCATCAGTATGTCTTATGACGCAAATTTGCGTTCCAATTGCCTCGAAGGTGCTAATGGTGTCATGAAGGCTCTCACCCTTTGAGAGGCTTGAAGAAGACTTATTAAAGTCAAGTACATGGGATCCTAATCGTTTTGCCGCCAGTTCAAATGAGAACTTTGTACGGGTACTGTTTTCAAAGAATATATTTGCAACGACAATATCTTGTAAGGTCTTTTTTATGGGAATGTTTTTTTGAATTTGTTGAGAATAAAAATGGGACTTTTCTAGAATAGAAAAAATGCTTTGCGTATCTAAATCACTAATACCTGTGAGATGTCTGATACAAAGACTCCTTTATCCCAAATGAATTTTGATTATTGAATTTGTGAGCTTGTAAAAAAAGGAATAGAATTGACTCGTTCTGGTGAATACGTCGAATATCGATGTTGTAGAAGCTAGTCAAAATTTTTATCTCACTTTGCCTGTTTTTCTAAGGTTCTCGATTTTAAAATACATTGGCAAGTGAAAAGTTGAGTAAAAAATGAGTAATGATAAATTTCAATTGGTTTCGAAGTTTACCCCACAAGGTGATCAACCTGAGGCAATTAAAACCTTGGCCTCCGCGTTTAAAAAAGGGGAGAAACACCAAACACTTTTGGGCGTAACAGGTTCTGGTAAAACGTTTACCATGGCCAACATTATTCAAAACTTACAGAAGAAAACTTTAATCCTGGCCCCGAATAAAACCTTGGCGGCTCAATTATTTGGTGAATTCAAAGAGTTCTTTCCAAATAATGCTGTCGAATACTTTGTATCTTATTATGATTATTATCAGCCTGAGGCCTACATTCCAGGCTCTGATACTTATATCGAAAAAGATTCAAGCATCAATGATGAAATTGATAAGTTAAGACACTCTGCTACGAGAAGTATTCTTGAAAGAGATGATGTTATCGTTGTGGCCAGTGTTAGTTGTATCTACGGGATCGGTTCTCCTGCAGAATACCAAGGACAACGAATCGATTTATTTGTTAATGAAGAGTATCAAAGAGATGACCTACTTAGACGCCTTGTAGCAATTCAATATCAAAGAAACGATATTGATTTTAGCCGAGGCACTTTTAGAGTAAGAGGTGACACCGTTGAAATCTTTCCAGCTTACGAAGACAGTAATGTTATTAGGCTAGAATTCTTTGATGATGAAATCGATGGTATTTATATTGTCGACCCTTTAAGAGGTAAGATTCTTCAACAGATTTCCAAAGTCTCAATTTATCCATCTTCACATTATGTTGTTAGTGAAAACAAATTGAAGACAGCTCTGGGTACAATTCAAACAGAACTTAGAGAAAGAATCCAAACATTGGAAGAGAATAAT
This sequence comes from Bacteriovoracaceae bacterium, assembly GCA_023954595.1. Taxonomy (GTDB): domain Bacteria; phylum Bdellovibrionota; class Bacteriovoracia; order Bacteriovoracales; family Bacteriovoracaceae; genus UBA845. The sequence goes on from JAGSHJ010000050.1 coordinate 8,410, forward strand.
AAACTTGTTGAACGTCAGAGAATTGAACAAAGAACAATGCTTGATTTAGAGATGTTGGAAGAAATGGGATTTTGTTCTGGAATTGAAAACTATTCACGACATTTGACTGGTGCATCTCCTGGTGACCCTCCGCCTACATTACTAGATTATTTTAAGAAAGACTTTCTACTTATGGTTGATGAGTCCCATATCACTATTCCTCAGATTGGTGGAATGTACAGAGGGGATAGAGCAAGAAAAGAAAACTTGGTTGAGCACGGATTTAGATTACCTAGTGCTATGGACAATAGGCCATTGAAGTTTGACGAGTTTGAACAACGAGTGGACCAAATTCTTTATGTTTCCGCAACACCTGGCAACTATGAAATGGAACAAACCGGTGGCGAGTTCGCAGAGCAGATTATTAGACCAACTGGTCTTCTAGATCCGGTTGTTGAGATCAAGGATGCCAGCTCTCAGGTGGATGATATGTTGCTTGAGGCAAAGAAAGTGATTTCACAAGGATATAGAGTCCTGATTACTACCTTAACCAAAAAATTGGCCGAAGAACTTACCAAATATTATAAGAGTGCAGGACTTAGAATTAGATATCTTCACTCGGATATTGATACTTTGGAGCGTATGGAGATATTGAAAGCACTAAGGGAGGGGGAGTTTGATATTCTTGTGGGGATCAACCTTTTACGAGAAGGGCTGGATCTACCTGAAGTTGCTCTTGTTGGAATCTTGGATGCTGATAAAGAAGGTTTTCTTCGTTCGAATCGAAGTTTGATACAAACTATTGGTAGGGCCGCTCGAAACGCTGAGGGAAGGGTTATTCTCTATGCCTATAAAACTACTCGAAGTATGCAAGAGGCGATAGATACCACAAATGCAAGAAGAACCCGACAGAAAGAGTACAACAAAGAGCACGGTATAACACCTCAAACTGTGATTAAGAAGATTAGCGGTGGGGTTATTGATGTCCTTAGGAAAAATAAGTCAAAATCCAAGTCTAAACGAGACAAACAAAAAGAATTTGCCTCAGAGCTTAATCCTGAGTCAATTGATGCTAAAATAAAAGAATTGAAACTCGAGATGAAAGAGGCCGCAAAGAACTTAGAGTTTGAACGTGCGGCACAATTAAGAGACGAGATTAAAGAACTAACTAGCGTGAGGATGATTGTTTGAAACTGCTGATTTGTTTATCGATTTTAGTTGCAAGTGTGCACGCTCAAAAGAGCTATGAATCGTTTATTGTAAACGTAGAGGACGAAAAAATAAGTGTGACATCACCAGAGAAGAAAAAGAAGGTTGTCACTATTGTTGTTAAAAACAATAGCTTCGATAAAATTGTTTCTGAAATCAAAAGTGATAGTAAGGTTCTAAAAAGATTCACTCTTTTTCCTTCGGGAAAGAAAGGTTCTACCTATACTTTGACTGTAGACTATGAAAAGTCTGGAACCGTATACTATGCCCCTGTTGCACCACCTTTTCAGGCCGTGCCTTTAACCTTCTCCAAGGGTAGCTATGAAGTTCCTTAATCGAAAAAGAAAATCTAAAAGAGTTATTTTATCAATTTCTGACTTACACCTTGGTGCAGGTGAAGAATATAAGGGAAGAAAAAACTCATTAGAAGATTTTCATTCTGATGAAGAGCTAATTCAATTCTTCGAGTTTTATAGTCGAGGCGAGTATCAAAATAAAGAAGTTGAAATTGTTATAAATGGTGACTTCTTAGACTTGTTGGCCGTTCCATACGTACCTTACTTTGATGATGAGTATTGGAGTGAAAGGGCGTGTCTTGAGAAGCTAGAGCTAATCATAAAGGGACATCCTGAAGTATGGGATGCAATGAATAGCTTTTTATCTGCTAAGAATAAAAAAATTGTCTATATCATTGGAAATCATGATGCTGAGTTGATTTTTGATTCACTAAAGAAGCGTTTTCTTGAAGAGTTTGATGAGGAGAATAGGATCAAACTTGTCATAGCGAACGAAATCGATACTTATAATCCGGCACCTGGGGTGTACTTTAGGCATGGGCATCAATACGAAACAGCACATAGTTTCGATCCTGAAGACAGTATTATTGAAAGTAAAAAAGGTGAGAAGTACTTTATCCCTTCATGGGGCTCTTATTATGTAACCCATATTATCAATAGGTATAAGCAGGAGAGGTTTCATATAAATATTGTGAGGCCGTTTAAGAGTATGCTTATTCATGGCCTTATTTACGATACCTTCTTCACTATTCGATTCATGATTGCAAATTTTTATTATTTCATGATGGTTCGATTTCTTCATTACTATCGTTTAAAGCTTGGCTGGAAGAGGGTACTTGAAGACTGTTTAAAGGAACTAACTCTTTTTCAAGACTATGAGACAATTACACGCAGCTTCTTTCAAAGCAATGAAGATGCAAAGGTTTTGATCGTAGGCCATACTCATGCCCCGGTTTATAGAGAGTTCATTGATAATACTATTTTCATTAATACTGGAACTTGGCAGAAAATGGTAAGTCTGGACTTGGAGCCTGATAGCAATTACCAGTTAACCTACGCGAAAATAGAAATTTTCAATGAGATAGAGGATGTAGAGGATTTTGAAGAAAATGTATCTGTATCATTGAAGTCTTGGGCACCACAAAGAACTCTTCCATATCACGAGTTTCGTTGAGCGCGGAACTCGGTCTTTCTTCTTGTAAGGAAAAATTAATCATATTTCATTTTTTCTCTTAAGTTTGCCCTATGAGCGACGATGAGCACTTTGTTGCAAGGTTATGGACATCCTTGCTGCATCATTAATTATTAGTCAATCTAGCAGGAAGCTTGTCAATTTCTCACGAAAGTGGAGTTGAGTATCTGGATGATACGTTTAATTTCCAAGGGAGGAATTTAAAATGGGTTTCCGTATTAACACCAATGTTTCATCTATCGCAGCTCAACGTTCACTAGCATCTACTACTAGAGAATCACAAGACACACTTAACAAATTATCATCTGGTTCAAGAATCACAAAGGCAGCTGATGATGCTGCAGGTTTGGCGATTAGTGAGAAAATGAAATCTCAAATTAGATCAAGTCAACAAGCAAACAGAAACGCCAACGACGGTATCTCTATGGTTCAAACTGCAGAGGGTGGCCTTGATGAGATTTCTTCAATGCTTACAAGACTAAGAGAGCTTTCAATTCAATCAGCTTCAGACACTGTAGGTGATACTGAAAGAAGCTTTACTGATATGGAGTATCAAAATCTTAAACAAGAGATCGAGCGTATCTCACAAGTTACTGAGTTCAACGGAACGAAGCTACTTAGTGGAGAAGGCGACAAGTTGGATTTCCAAATTGGTACTAACAACGACGCTTTCCAAGATAGAATTCAATATGACTCTGGAAACATCAACTCTACAATGGCAGGTCTTGGAATTGGAGAGATTGCTGTAAATTCTAAAGAGGGTGCTCAAGAGTCTCTTTCTACAATTGATAAAGCAATTGAAACAGTTTCTGGCCAAAGAGCAGAGCTTGGTGCAATTCAAAACAGACTATCTTCTACAAGCAACAACTTGCAGACAACTGTTGAGAACTTGAGTGCAGCCAACAGCCGAATCAGAGACGTTGATTACGCTTCTGCAACTGCTAAGAATGCTAAAAACAACATTCTTGCTCAAGCTGGTACTTCAGTACTTTCTCAAGCAAACGCTCAAGGGCAAA
>JAGSHJ010000309.1 GCA_023954595.1 Bacteriovoracaceae bacterium
AAGAAAAAAGCAAAAAAGAACGTACCACACGCTGTGTGTAGTATTCAGGCATCATTTAATAACACAATTGTTACCTTTACTGACCCTGCTGGAAACGCTCTGGCTTGGGCTTCAGCTGGCGGACTAGGATTTAGAGGCTCTAAGAAGTCTACTCCATTTGCCGCTCAAGTTGCATCTCAAGAAGCAGCTAAGAAAGCTATGGAGCATGGTGTTTCTTCTGTTGATGTAAACGTTAAGGGCCCTGGTGCTGGTAGAGAGAATGCGATTAGAGCACTTCTTTCTGTAGGCCTTAAAATAACTTCTGTTGCCGATAAGTCGCCAATGCCACATAATGGTTGTAGAGCGCCAAAAAGAAGAAGAGTTTAATTTTAAATTAAGGGAGTTACTTCGATGTCAATAAATAATACATTCTCGGCTAAAAATTGGATCGATATGATCCGTCCGACTGCCCTAGAGGTTGACAAGGACAACTTGGCGGCTAATTACGGCAAGTTCGTTGCAAAGCCTTTGGAAAGAGGTTACGGCCTGACTCTTGGAAACTCTTTGAGAAGAGTTCTTCTATCTTCACTTCAGGGTGCTGGTATTGTTGCTGTTAAGATTGATGGTGTTGAGCACGAGTTTGGCACTATAAATAACGTTAAAGAAGAAGTTTCTGAAATCATTCTTAATCTTAAAGAAGTTAAGTTTAAGATCATTGATAAAGAAGAAGTTAATCTTGTTCTTGAGAAAAACTCTGAAGGTGCTGTAAAGGCATCTGACATTGCAGACCACTCTAATGTAGACGTGCTTAATGCTGACCACACAATCTGTAACATCTCTTCTGGTGGATCTATCAGAATGGAAATTAAAGTTGCTCGTGGTAAGGGTTATGTTTCTGCACTTGATAATAAAGAAAAGTTTGACCTTCCAATTGGTTGGATGTTCTTAGACACTCTTTTCTCTCCAGTAAATAGAGTTAACTATACAGTTACTAATGCTAGAGTTGGAAAAAGAACTGACTACGATAAGTTAACTTTGGAAGTATGGACTAATGCAGGTATTGACCCGCATGATGCAGTAGCATACTCTGCAAAAATCTTAAGAGATCAGCTAGCTGTTTTCTTAAACTTTGAAGACGAAGAGACTCCTGTTGAGATTAAAACAGCTCAGGCGACAACTACTTCTTCTCCAACTAATGAAGCACTACTTAAGCCAGTTTCAGAGCTAGAACTTTCTGTAAGATCTGCAAACTGCTTGCAAAATGCAAACATTAAGTATATTTACGAACTTGTTTCTAAGACAGAAGGCGAAATGTTAAGAACTAAAAACTTCGGCCGTAAGTCTTTGAACGAAATTAAAGAAATTTTAACTCAGATGGGTCTGGGTTTAGGTATGAAAGTTGATAGCATTATGAAACAAGTTCAAAATGCTAAAGACAATCAGTAATTCAGGGGTAAAAAATGAGACACTCTAAGCACAAATACAAATTAGGCGTTACACCTTCTCACAGAAAGTCTTTGATGAGAAACCTTGCTATTTCTATGATTGATCATGGAAAAATCAAGACAACTCAAACTAAGGCTAAAGCACTTAAGGGCTTTGTTGAAAAACTAGTTACTTTAGCAAAAGAAGATAGTGTTCATAACAGAAGACTAGTATTCTCTAAGCTGAATAACAAAGAAGCAGTTACAAAGTTGTTTTCTGAAGTTGGTCCAAAGTTTAAAGAAAGAAACGGTGGCTACACTAGAATCATCAAACTTGCTGACGGCAGAGTTGGTGATGCTTCTAAAATGGGTTACATTTCTTTCGTTGATTAAGAATTAATCTTTTATAGAAAATATAAACCTTCCGGTTAATACCCGGAAGGTTTTTTAGTTTATGCACAAAAAACTTCTCATTGTATCTCTAATCGTTATCTGTACATTTGGTTATGCTGTATTTCATGCCGTTAAGTTGGATAATAAATTAGGGTCCTCAAAAGACTACTTCCAGACTAATACCGTTCTTAAAAAATTACCTGACACGGACTTTAAATTGTTTTTTGAAGACCGGAATGTCGAATTACTTTCACACTCTTCTGATAAAAATGCAGTTATTGTTCATTTTTGGGCAACTTGGTGTGGGCCATGCGAGAAAGAGTTTCCTGAAATTGTAGAGCTGACTCGACTTTTTAAAGACAATAAAAAAGTTTCCTTTCTCTTCGTTACAGTAGGTGACACTAAGAAGGATGTTTTAAAGTTTCTTAAGAAGTATAATGTGGGTGATGATGAGAATTTTCTTATAGTAGAAGATAACGATCTAAAGCATCAAAAGCACTTTGGGACATATAAGCTACCTGAAACTTTTATGTTCAATAAGAAGCAAGACCTAGTTAGGAAATTCTCAGGCGCACAAAACTGGCAAGATCCTGCCTTTGTTGATTTTATTAACTCGATCTAACTGTCCGTAATTCCTCACTTCTTACAAATCAGCTGTTTATTTTTTTTTCATTCAACATCTGAGTGTCAAGTTTCTCATCAATTATACCGATTGTTTTAATGAAACTTGTACAATCGGGAGTCAATTATGATTGATTGGAAAAACATTAAAGATCTACACGTAAACAAAAAATTAGAAAGCCTGATTGGTGATTGGTTCGGAGTAGATATTTTTTACACCGACAAGCATGGCAATCTTCATGCGGATATAACAAAACAAAATCATGACTTTTATAGCCACTTTTTTAAAGTGCAACAAGCAATGCCATATGGTCAGGAACTTCTGTCTCAGGATATCGAGAAAGGACTTGAACTTCTAAATGAAACCAAGGAAAAGTGCTTTTATTTTAACTCCTTTTTTCCGCATGTGAGAATGCTCGCATCTAAAATCGAAGTTGATGGAGAGTTTCTCGGTGCCGTATTCGCTTACCCGTATGTTACCGACCAAGTTACAAAAAATGAGCTCAAAGATATTGAAGATAAAATGATCGAGTGTGGTGCAGATAAAGAAGATGCAAAAGCCGCGTGTGATCATATTAAAAAACTAGAATTTCATGAATTTAACTATCTTAAAGAGCTTATCGGGCTTGTTGCTGGTGAAGTTTCTACTGTATATGAAGAAGTTAGTAAGAGAGAGGAGCGTATAGCTGATCTCAATGCGGAACTTGGGAATAAGTATCGCTTTCATAATATAATTGGAAAGTCTAAGCCTATGCAGGCCGTATATCATTTGCTCTCAAAAGTTTCCAAGTCTGAGGCCACCATTTTGATTCAAGGTCAAAACGGTACAGGTAAGGAGATGGTAGCAAAGGCTATTCACTACAATTCACAAAGAAAGGATGCGGTGTTTATGGCCGTAAACTGTTCTGCCTTTAATGATAATCTTTTGGATTCAGAGCTATTTGGACACGTTAAAGGTGCATTTACAGGTGCAATAAAAGATAAAAAAGGTGTCTTTGAAGTTGCCAATGGCGGAACACTATTTCTAGATGAAGTAGGTGATATGACCTTGTCTATGCAGGTTAAGCTACTAAGAGTATTACAAGAGTCTACTTTTCTTCCAGTAGGAGCAACCTCACCGCGTAAAGTGAATGTGAGGGTTGTTGCGGCAACTAATAAGCCACTTAAAGAGATGATTGCCAAAGGTGAGTTTAGGGAAGATTTGTACTATAGAATCAATGTCATCAACGTAGCACTTCCTAGCTTGAAGGAGCGTGCTGAAGATATTCCAGTTCTAATGGATCACTTCTTGGAAAAGAAGTGTGCTGAAATGGGTCACTCCCTTAAGCAATGGAGCAAGAAAACTCTTGAGAAGTTCTTAGATTATAAATGGCCAGGAAATGTAAGAGAGTTACAAAATGAAGTTGAAAGACTAGTGGTTCTCGCAGGTGAAGATCAAACAATCACACCTGACCTGATCAGTGAGCGTATAAAAGATGCTGTAGACGGTCCAACACCTGTTGGCAATCTTAGAGGTATAAATACGAAAGGCTCTCTTAAGAAGGCCCTAGAAGAGCTAGAGTCCTACATGATTAAAGAAGGACTTAAGCGATGCAACTTTAATAAGTCAAAACTTGCAAAGGAGC
>JAGSHJ010000396.1 GCA_023954595.1 Bacteriovoracaceae bacterium
AGACAAGTCTAGAAAGTATCCGTATGAATAGCCTATGAGAGCAGCAAAGAGAGCACCAAGCATACAGGCCATAAACGCTGGCCACCCCGGCAAGAAAAAGACAACTGCCAATAGAAGTGCGTTCATTGGAATAAAGAGTCCGTTCCCAACACCGATTAAAAGTGCAGAAATTAAAATTCTGGCCTCAATACCATTACCTACAAATAGGAATCGAAAGAGTCTTTTTAGAAGCTCAACAACACTATAGTCACTTTGCCAAATGAAGTAGCTACCTATTGCTATGGTTAAAATCATTGGAACAACTAGACTGCTAACACTTATAGTTTTTGTCTGGATTTTCATAAACTAAAACTAACCAAAGTATTTTAAAGCTTCAAATATACAGGCCAATAAAATCTTTAATACTTAGACATCATCTATACACGATCACAGCTGGTTTATTTTCTGCATCTTATATGTTGAGGGTTTCAACATGCGTGTTCTATCGATCTTTATATTTCTACTCTTTATTTCTTGTTCGGAGGAAAAGACACCAATTCCTGAGCGAGACCAGTACGAACGTGAAGATATCTATGACCCAAACCAATATAGAGAGAGGCGTCTCTAGGATCTTGTTTTTGTTCAAAATTTACATGTTATAGAATTGCCTACTTGCAATTTACGGAAAAGTTACGGATAATCATTTTTAGTGAAAAGAACAGTAGATTTTTTAAATATATCCTCTTTTATGGTTGAGGTAGAGCGGGTAAAAGATCCCTGTTTAAAGGGACGTCCGACTGTTATTGCGGCCATAAACTCTGACCGCTCAAAGGTCTGGGATGCCTCAAGTGAAGCAAAAGAGATTGGTATTCATAAAGGGATGGATCTTGCTGTGGCCAAAAGAATGGAGAGATCTCTTCAAATAGCCGAGCCAAGACCAGATCTATACAACTCCATTCAAAAGAAGCTTTTATATGTGGCCTCAAGGCTCACACCCGTTTACGAATCCAGTGCCCTAGGAAAGATCTATTTGGACTTTTCCGGTTTTGAAAAGCTCTATGGGACACCTCAGAACTTTGCCAGAAAGATTCAAAATAATATTATAGAAGGTTTTCAATTAAGACCTCGCCTAGGGATAGCGGAGAATAAGCTTATAGCTAAAGCTGCAACAAATCCCTACCAGATAAGTGAAGAGGTATTTCAAGTTAATACTTCATCCAAGCAAAGCTTTTTGGACCCTTTTCCCAATCAGGTTCTTCCAGTTATTAAAGAGCTTAAAAAGTCCTCATCCTACATGGAAGTGTTTGAGGATTTAAACTTACTAACCGTACAAGATCTCAAAGGTCTGGACCCAATAACTTTGGAAGCAATTTTTCCAGAGAAATCTAGACTCATTTTTCAGATGGCCAGAGGCATAGACGACAGGCCTGTGATTCCTCCTAAGAATGAGCCCACAGTAATAGTTCAAGCACACCTTGAAGAAGAAACAAACAGTTTGGAGCGTCTGCGAGAGGTTGTCGCTTCCCTAGCGGATCAATCTTTTGCAAAACTTCGCTCAAAGGGTTTTCTGTGTAAAAAATTTAAACTGGCCCTGCGTTACGCTGATTACAAATATCTCGAAAAAGTTTGCGCTATTGAATCCTCCACTGAGTATGCCCACCAGATAAGTGCTCAGCTAGAGCGCTCTTTAGGCTTTCTATATACACGTAGAACTTCAGTTCGTTACGTGATGCTCGAGCTTATGGACTTAGGAAAGCAACAAATTCAGCTAAGCCTGCTAGAAGATCCTAAAAAGCCCTTAATGAATACTTTGGATTCTATTAATAAAAAGTTTCCAAGAAAAATAAAGTTTGGACGAGAGCTTATTTAACTTAAAAGGCCATGCAATGAACTACCTAAACACTCATTCTCGCTTCTCATTAATGGCAGGTCTAAACTCTCCTAGTGAGCTTCTAGAATTGGCCCAAGAGCAGGGGGCCACAGCACTTGCCCTTACTGATACGAATGGTCTATATGGGATTCCAGAGTTTCTTGAGCAGGCCTCAAGCTTTAAAATAAAACCCATAATAGGTACAGAGATAATAAGTAAGAACTTGCACTTCACAGTACTTGTAAAGAATGAGCAAGCTTATGCAGCTCTTTGTCTATTTCTCACAAAGTTTCACCAATCAGACAAAAAGCTTACACAAAAACAGACAGCTGCCTTTCTAAGTGAGTATGTCGACGGACTTATCTTCTTCTCTTGGGATAAGGACTTTCTACTTCAAATGAAGGCCATTTACGCTCAAATTTATTTTGAGATGTCTCGGGGATTTTTCACACACAGAGACACCTTGTGGGCAAAACAAAACGGTATTGAGCTACTGGCAAATAATAAAGTGCACTACATACACCCTCAACAAGCTCCATACTACACGGCCCTTAGAGCAATCGATGAAAATACAACGCTAGATCAAGTCGATACTCGAGCATATCACAATCACTATTGCCATATGTGGACTCGTAAAAGTTTTGAGTCCTATTTTGCTCCCTACCCAGAAGCGTTGGAGAATAACAAAGAGTTAGTTAATTCTCTAGATAGTGAATGGTTCTTTAAAGGCCCTATCATGCCAGGATTTAATGCCATGAATGAGCTTGAGTCTACAGAACTTTTAAGGAAAAAATGCATTGATAAGATTGGCGCACGTTATGATTTAGAGGATAAAGAAGTCATTCGTCAGGTTCACGAGCGATTAGACTATGAATTAAAAATTGTCTCACACAAAAACTTTTCATCTTACTTTCTAAATGTTGAGGAAATGGCAAATTTTTGTGAATACACCTGTGGTAGAGGCTCAAGTGCTGCAAGCATAATAAACTACCTCCTCCACATTACCCATGTTGATCCTATTTCTGAGAATCTTTTATTCGACAGGTTTATGAATGTGGATCGCCAAGATCCTCCAGATATTGACGTAGACTTTCCATGGGATCAGCGTGATGACGTCTTGGACGCTATTTTTGAAAAGCATCAAGGCCGTGCGGCAATGGTGGCAAACCACAACTATTTAAGAGATAGATCCGCCTTGCGTGAGATGGCCAAGGTTTTTGGAATAAAAGAAGATGAGATCACTTATACTCTCGAGCGTTTAGATAAATTGGAACTAAGCCATACTTGGCAGAAAATCTTTCATTATGCCTCCCAAGTGGAAGGAGTACTAAGACACTTAAGTGTCCATTGCGGCGGCGTAGTCATTACTCCCGATAGAATTGACAAGTATGTACCTGTAGA
>JAGSHJ010000052.1 GCA_023954595.1 Bacteriovoracaceae bacterium
AATATTCACCTAGTAGTTTTGCATACTCTGATGGGTGACGGAGCATAAAGGGTGCTCCAAAACATGGTGAAAACGTTGCTTGAGGTGACTTTACTCCGACCTCAGTTCCTGCGAGCTTAGCTGTATAGCCTAAAACAAAGTAGAACATTGCTTGGGTGTTTTCGAGTTTGGATACTGGGGGAAGAACACCAAATGCATCAGCAGTTAAAAAGAAAATGTGGTTTGGGACTTGGCCTTGGCTACTTGATTCCAGTTCACGTATAAAATACAGTGGGTAGGAAGAGCGTCCATTTTCAGTAATTGATTTGTCACTGAAATCAATCTCTCTAGATTTACTGTCAAAGACGACATTCTCTATCATTGCGCCAAAACGATTGGTCGCTTCCCAGATCTCTGGTTCATTTTTAGCACTTAATTCATAAGTTTTGGCATAACATCCACCCTCAAAATTAAATACTCCATCGTCGCTTAATCCATGTTCATCATCTCCGATTAGAAAGACCCCTGTATCTGTAGATAGGGTAGTCTTACCTGTTCCGGATAGGCCAAAGAAGACTGAGGTTTCTTTGTTTTGTAATCGACTAGCACCTGCATGCATTGGGAGAATGTTCTTCTCAGGCAGTCTATAGTTCATTACAGAGAACATTGATTTTTTTATCTCACCAGCATAGAGGGTTCCTACTATGATGGTCGTATTCGTATCAAAACAAGTTACGACAATGGTTTCTGATTTTGCTTTATAAATGTTTGGATCAATCGCCATCTCTGGTACATGATAAATAGTGAAGTCTCCATCTTTGAACTCTCTCGTTTTTTCTCTAAATAGATGTTGTGAAAAAAGAGCATGCTGAGGATGGGTCGTAATTAAAAGTGCGGATATATTATGTTCATCATGCGCACCAACACTTCTTTCTGTACAGTAAAGTTGCTCTCTTTGATTGAGGTGCTCTATTGCCTGTGCCTTAAGTGATTCAAAGGTTTTAGGCGACATTGGGTTGAGATTGTTCTCCCACCAAATTGCATCTTTTGTTTTTCCACTTTTTACAATATAGCGGTCATTTGCGGATCTACCTGTATGTTTTCCTGTCTTTACTATTAGTGCCCCATCTTTAGACAATTCACCATGCCCTTTCTTTATGGCCTCTTGAATGTAGAAACTACGATGACAGTCTTTATGAATGCTAATACTTTCTTTTAAACCTAATCGTTTGATAACTTCAGACATCTTCAACTCCTATATCTATGAGATTTAATTTTTTAGAAGCTACCTTAAATAAATTAGATAAGTAAAAAGAGCACAGTTGAAATATTGCTTAATTATTAACGATTTCGGCTACAGAAATCTTTTACAAAATGATAGAGCCTTTTATTCTTGTTAGGTCTTCTCCTTCAAGAGTTTCCTTTTTTAGAAGCTCGGTCGCGGAATCAATAAGGAGTTGTTTGTTATTGGTTAGAATTGATAACGTTCTAAGATAAGCGTTTTCTAAAATTAACTTTACAGCATCATCAATTTCTTTGGCCGTGGCCTCCGAGTAATCATGGGATTTCACTCCATCAGGGGCCAGAAACTGTTGCTGTGTTCGCTCAAGGCTAACGTGCCCGAGTTCCTTAACCATTCCATATCTTGTGACCATACTTCGAGCTATATCTGTTGCCTTTGCCAAGTCATCAGATGCACCTGTAGAGAGGTGATTGAAAATTATTTTCTCTGAGACTCTTCCTCCAAGAAGAACACAGATTTTTCCTTCTAGTTCCTCTTTTTTCATTAGGAAACGATCTTCCGTCGGTCTTTGAATTGTATAGCCTAGTGCACCCATACCTCGTGGGATTATGGATATTTTATGAACTTGGTCAACTGACTTGAGGGCCATTCCCATTATTGCGTGACCCATTTCATGATGGGCCACAACATTTCTTTCAAAGTCGTTAAGGATTCTATTTCTTTTTTCAAGTCCCGCTACGATCCTCTCTGTGGCCTGAGTAAAGTCTTCCAATTCAATGAATTCTTTGTCTTTTCTGGTCGCAACAAGTGCCGCCTCATTAACTAAGTTTTCAAGATCCGCTCCAGTAAAACCTGTTGTGAGAGAAGCAATTTGTTCAAGGTCTAAATCCTTTTGGTATTTCACTCTTTGAATATGAACTTTTAAAATTTCCAAACGCCCAGTTTTGTCTGGTCTATCTACAAGTACTTGCCGGTCAAATCTACCTGCTCTTAGTAGTGCAGGGTCAAGGATTTCAGGCCTATTTGTGGCACCTAATAAAATGATACCTTCTTTTGTTTCAAAGCCATCCATCTCTGTAAGTAATTGGTTAAGTGTTTGCTCCTTCTCATCGTTGCCACCATACATACTATTGGCACCTCTCGATTTTCCAAGAGCATCCAGTTCATCAATAAATATGATACAAGGTGAGCTTTTTCGTGCCTGATTAAATAAATCTCTCACCCTAGCAGCACCAACACCTACAAACATTTCTACAAATTCTGATCCGCTAATACTAAAGAAGGGGACACCTGCTTCACCGGCCACGGCCTTGGCCAATAAAGTTTTACCTGTTCCTGGAGGTCCTACCAGTAGAACACCTTTTGGCATTCTTCCTCCCAATCTTCCATATCGCTCTTTATCTTTTAAGAAATCCACGATCTCTTCGAGCTCTCTTTTCGCTTCGTCCACACCTGCAACATCTTTAAAGGTCTTTCCCGTATCTTTTTCTACATATACCTTGGCCTTACTTTTTCCAACACTCATGAGGCTGCCACCTGGGCCACCACCACCTTTTTGTGCCATTTTCTTTAAGAAATAAATCCATATGAAAACAAAAATAAGGGGAGGGATCACCCAAGATAAAATGTCCCTAAAGAAAGTGTTCTCTACTTCTTTTCGAAACTTCACATTGTATGGACTAAGCATTTTTACCGCATCTTCATCGACACGATTTGTTACATATACCTCAGGTGGCTTTCCCTCAACTGGGGCAGTCTTGCCTTTTATTGTTGTATCTCCAAGAACGACTTCCGTGATCTGCTTGGATTCTAAAAGACCAATGAATTCATCGTAACTCACCTGATTTAAGGCAACACTTTGTTGAACAATATTTTGAAAGGTAATAACTAAAAAGAAAGTTATTACTAAAGGCCATATATTAAAGCGAGGTTTCATTAGAGTCCTTGAGCTTTATTTAATTCATTATCAAGCTATCACATTGACTTAGTTTGTCAGGGCGAGTGATTATACATATTGTCTACAGAGTCTAAGGGGAGTCTATGAAAGTTGCTTTAGTTACTGGTGCAAATAGGGGATTAGGCCTTGCAATTACTAAACTTTTGGCACAAAAGGGGCTTAAAGTTTATTTAGGTTCAAGGGATCTTGAAAAAGGTCAGGCCGTTTGTGAAGGCCTTGTCCAAGAAGGACTAAATGTTGAGGCCATACAAATCGACGTTACAAAAAACTCAACTATTAAAGATGCGCTTGCAAAAATTAAGGAACAAGAGCAGACCCTCGACGTACTTATTAATAATGCAGGGGTTATGCTTGATAGTGGGGAAGGACAAAATAGTGTGCTAACTGTCGACTCTGTAATCGCAATGCAAACTTTTGAAATAAATACTGTTGGAGCACTTAAAACCAGTCAGGCGTTTGCTCCTCTTATGAAAGAGATGGGCGGGGGAAGGATAATAAATATATCCTCTGGCATGGGGGCACTTAATGAAATGGAAGGTGGTTGGGCCGCTTACAGGATGAGTAAAACCGCCTTAAACTCGCTTACCAGAATACTTCACGCCGAATTAAATGATTTTGGTATAAGTGTGAATTCCGTATGCCCTGGATGGGTTCAAACTGATTTGGGTGGAGATAAAGCTCCTCTCACTCCTGAAGAGGGGGCAAGAACTCCTGTGTGGTTAGCAACAATGAGCGATCCACCCAGTGGAAAGTTCTTTAGGGATAGAAAGGAAATTTCTTGGTGATTCGAGTTAGTAAATCTGGTTGTAGTACTTTTGAACTGTTCTACCCATAAGGCTTATAAACTTTCCTTCATCACTGCCAACAACATTTAATAACATTTTGTGGTGCTTTAGGAAAAAGGCTCTCTGGCCCATTTGAAAAAGTTCAACGTCATGTTTTCTGCATAGTAAAACATCAATTCGTTGGCCTGTTTCAGAATAAACGTGGTTGTAGTTTAAGTTGTCTGTTCCTAAGCTGTCCATGTGTTTGCAAATAACGCATCTTTTGTCTTTCTTCATGTAGAGCTATTCGGCAAAAATATTAAGAAAATAATATTAATTTTTGTTAAGGTTTACGTGTTGTTGGGACGTTGGCCTGCACTAATTAAATTTTTTAGCAGCTGGTTATAACTCAATCCTGCATGTTTTGCACTTTCGGCAAATTCATCATCTGATGCAATGTTTGGATTTGGGTTTGCCTCGAGAACATAAACTCTTTCGTCCTTGTCCACTCTGAAGTCGATTCGTGCATATCCACTAAGGTTTAAAACTTTGTAAACCTTCTTGGCAATTTTTTGAATCTTTGCTTCAAGTTCTGGTGAAATTTCGGCCTTGCAGTGATCGATACCTTTTCTTTGACGATACTTTTGATTCCATTTTGCCCGTTCTGTATAAACTTCTTTTTCCGGATTTGCGACGTTTCGATACTTTAATTCCCAAGTAGGTAGCACCTTTAGACGTTTGTTCCCAATGACTCCTACATATATCTCTCTACCTTCAACAAATTCTTCAATGAGAACATCTTGAGCGAGATCCTTTTGAATATAGTGAACTCTCTCAACAAGCTTTTGAGTTGAATTGACCACACTTGCCTGAGCAAGGCCGTAGCTTGCCTCTTCAAGGGCACACTTTACTATTAGTGGGAATTGGAGTTTTTTTAGACCTTTTATTTTTTCATTCTTTTTTATAGTAACAAAATTAGGTGTAGCAATTTTGTGATACTTTAAGATCTTCTTTGCCAATGCCTTGTCTCTGGATAAAAGCAAACCCTTTGGGTTGCATCCTGTGTAGGTTAATTGGTGTAGCTCTAATAAAGTGACGATGTGATAATCCATGGCCGGATCGTTATTGAATTGCTCGAGCATATTAAATACTAATGATGGTCTCTTCTCTTTGATCTTGGTCGCAAGAGGAGTTATCTCATCATCAATGCCGAGTGTTTCTACATTATGGCCAAGCTCTTTAAGAGCTGTAATTACATCCGCTTCAGCTATCCAAGCTGTCTTGAATCTATCAAGTTCACCTGAATCATATTCCTTAGGTGGAATTAAATCTTTGTGCATAATTACGAGGACGTTCTTCACATGAAAACTCTATGTCTTTTCTTTTTAATAAACTCTAAGGAGTGTTGTTGAACAATTTGTTCTACCGCTTTCTTTGAGCGCTCCATTGAGAATTTTAGCCGAAAATCTTTACTTTTGCACTCTTGCTTTAATTCTTTGACCATGACTTTGATAATGGCACTGTTGAGATTGGTTCTCTTCTTTAAGTTTCGACAGATGTGCTGTTCATGCTTTTTAAAAAAATCTCGAGTTTCCAATACTCCTTCACTTGAGAAGACTGAGTCTAATTTAGCGTTGTAGAAGTTTTTACGCATCAGACCAAGCGAGGATCTTCTCCATTTAAAGTATTGCTTTAGAGTTCTAGTATCCTGGCTAAAGTGCAAAGGAGTTTTGTGATTTGTTGTTTGTGGATATTTAAACTTTAGTTCGTTCATTATCTCGTCTACTAAGTTTAATTTAACAATGGCAGGCCAGTCTTGATACTTATTGCGCCATTGTCTTTTGTCTCCTAGCCAAACAGCAAAGGTTTCGGCCCAGTCTTCCTCAGGGTGTGCTTGAGCATAACCTTGTGGGAGGTGGCGAACAAATTTTTTGGAGTGGGCCACTGGTAAGTAATATGAAGGGTAAGGAGTGCTACTGATGCCAAAAACTTTTTGGCGGCGTTTTAATTTTCTCAAATGAAAAGCATTGTCTATCGCATGTGCACATTCATGTCTCACAAGTTTTAAAAACTCTTTTTCTGTTGAGCCCTCTAAAAATCCAACATACTTTTTCTCTAACCGGATTAGGCGTGGATCGAGTAGTGTGAATGGAAATGCAAAACCAGGTACACCATCTGGAGAAAACCACTCTTCCGAAGCCCAGACATGGGGTGTCCAATCGATGTCACGTCTTCTTAGTTCTGATTTGAGTTTTGTTATGGCCTTTGGAAACGGTACGGCACAAGGATCTATTGGTAGATCTTTGATTGGCATGGACAGAATCTCTTCGTCCGTTAAATGGCTTAGCTTGCTTTGCGTCATTACTCGTAAGTTGCCTCAATATTGTTGTAAAATCAATAAGCTATGAATGTTTTTTAGATAAATACTTACTAAGGAGTTTTTTAGTTTTTAAGCCTAAATGAATTACCTATAATTAAGACTGGAGGTTGAATGAAGGGAATTTCCTTATCCGTTGGACTGTTTTTGGCAGTAGGGCTCTTAGTTGAGGTACTGCTTAAATTTTAAAACACTAATGTAAGATACTGTTTTTACATGTAAGTCTAGACCTTGCGGCAGCGATTTTTCTCACCATCTTACTTTTGTAAGGAGGAGACGATGATTGTTGGAAAACGAATAAAAACAGCATTTACACTCAATACTCGAGGTCAATTAACTCCCATTGGAGAGAATATCTTTCAATTTAAGAGAAGAAGAACTCGCTCAAAGCGTAATAACTCCAGCTTAAAAGGGGCAAAAAGTAATGAACGTCGCAATTCTGGGGGCATCAGATAGCCCTATTAGATATTCTTATAAAGCAATGTGTTTACTTGAAGAACATGGGCATTCAACTGTTTTAATTCATCCTAGACTCACTGAGATAGAGGGACGCACGGTTCATGCATCTTTATCTGAAGTAAATAGCATTGATACTCTAGCAATGTATGTAAACCCACAGATCTCGGGGAAACTCGTTGATGAAATTAAGAGCTTGGCCCCAAAGAGGGTTATCTTTAATCCAGGCAGTGAAAACCCTTCTATATATCCAGATCTTGAGAAAGTGGGTATCAAAGTTGTTCAAGGTTGCGTTTTAGTGATGCTGAATACGGGCACATTTTAACTATTTTTAAATACTTAGGGCCAAACATAAATTTTTTTTCACCCTGACCGATTAAGTAGGGGATGAAACACAGTTGGATCGCAATTCTATTTACTCAGCTATTTTTATTGAATAGTGCTTGGGGAGTCCTAAATTCTTGTCATGAAAACTTAGACCCTGAACTTAAGTATTTGATTATTTCAGATAAAGACTCTCTTGCGGACATGTACTACCTGTCTTTATTAAAGCTTTCCTTGGCACTGGCCCAAGATGAACATCAAAAAAATATCCTCAAAGAGCGAATTCAAGATGTAAGTGAGCAGCAAAGGTCTCATGATTTTTCTAAATTCTCAAAGCTCATTGATCTGAACTATCAGAAATACGCCAAGACATTAACTCGTAAAAAAGCGAGCGAAAGTATTCATGATAACAGTGTCACTTTAAACAAAGTGAGCTCTTCATATGTTTTGTCTCAAGATTCAGAATGTAGAGAGTACTGTTTAACCGAAGAAGATGAAGGTCTTTTTTGGTTAGTGAAGGAGATCGAACAAGGTCGAAATTCAGGGGACTTTTCAAAACTGAATATGAAAAACCGTCCTAAGTTCTATCTCGGTGGAGATGAGGCACAAGCTTCAGCTAAAGAGCTGCAATCAGAAATTCAATTGTATATCTCAAAACTTGTTAGTGAGTTCAACACACGTGAGCAACTATGCGGGGGTGTGGAGCAGAAACAAAACTGTACTCCTTTTCAAGAGAAAAACACTATTGATTCTCAAGTTGAGCAAATGTTCTCTCTTTTATCTGAGGGTGCCTACAAACTTAACTTGAAAGCTGAAGAAAAAAAGAAAGTAAACGCCAAGCTTCTTAAAGACTTGAGTGCAGACTCGCCAGAGAGCAAAGACGAGGAAAGTTGGGAATATGACAATAGTAAGCAAATGTGTGGCCCAGTTGAATTTGAGCCTCGTATTGAAAACAAAGAAATATATGGATTCTCTGATCCAAGAGCTGCCTTTAAGGGTGGAAAGGACGTATTAAATACTTATAAAAAGTCTGGCATTGCTGGTCTTAAAAAACTAAGTAATGAAAGTAGTGGTTTGAAATCAAGTGGAAAGAGCAAGTTCAATGGCGCATCTCTTTTATCAAAGTTTCAGATCCCAGGCCCTATGTTTCGTTGTGAACCAGAAAGTCCTATTGCAATACCTAAGTTTGGTATGTTGAGCGCAGATAAAACTGTTTGTTGTAACGAGTCGGTTGAGTCGCGCAAACTTCGCTTTTACTTTATTAATTGGGGTGGAGGATTTGGCTGTAGGGCATTTTTTGGTCTTCCATACATCGCTGAAGTTGGGGCCAAGCTTGGTGTCGGCCTAAATCTTATTTTGTCTGGAGGGGTAGAACCTGAGCAGTGTCTTGAGAAATCTTGTATCAAGGCATCACCGATGTTTAATGTGTCGGCCTCTTTATATGCGGAAGTCTTAGCTGGCACAGGTTCAATTCAAGGCACTATTTCGTGGATGCCCTACGCATCAATACAACAATGTATAACTGAATCTAATAATCTTCCCCCAGCAGATATTAATTACCAAGTAGGCAGGGTCCTGGCGATAGTAAGCGTTAGGTTGGGCTGGGCCTTCTCATATAACGATGTAAAACCAATTTATGAAAGTAACAAAAATACACATACTTCTTTTCCTATTTTTTAGCGCCTCTTGCTTTTCTGTTGAGTTCGAGACTATTGAGCTTCCAGTATTCATGTCAGGTGTAAAGGATGATATTTCCCAAAGTGGAAACTATTACACCTATCCTGGTGGGGTTCATTTAAATAAGACTCCTGATCCTGGTAGTGATGATGAAGTAGAGGCCTTTGTGGCCAATCTGTGGAAGATTTATAGGTCTGACGATTTGCAATCTTTTAAGGCCTTATTTACGGCCAAAGCGAGGCTTAAACTAAAATCATTAGGTGATGAAGTGATAAAGCGTGAATGGGATATTTTAGCAAAGCAAAAACAGAGTCTCATAAAATCATACTTTAAAATTAAAGATGGAATTGTGACTTCTTGGATGGCGGGAACGATTCCAAGGGGTTTATTTCTTAAAAGAGTTGGCTCTGATTTGAAAATAGATGAGTTTGAAGCGGATAGCGACGATGTGGGGTTTCACAATAGAAGTCTTTACTTCACGTATCTGCCTAAAAAGGAAAAGGCCGCAAAAATTGTTAAAAAGTTCAAACTAAGTGATAAGGATTACAACCTAGTGGTTGAAACAAAACAAACTTACTTGCACCTGTTTAAAAAAGAAAATGGAAAGTGGGAGCCTAAAGTTGTTATTAAAGATAACGATGTCGGAAAGGGACGCTTTGATGATAACAATCCAAAGAAAGGCATTATCTCATTGAACTTTGAACGAGAGCACTTCACCCAAGGTGTAGAACATGAGCTATTGGTTTTACAAAGTAATTTTCCAATGGCGTACTATCCACTTTCGTTAGCACCGAGTGGAAATCTCTTCTTGAAAAAGTAAAGGCCGCATCAGCGACCAAATACTATTGTATGTTAATCTTTTTACTTTTACTCTTGCCACCTTCTTTCTTTTTGATTTTTACTGTTAGGATTCCATCAGAGAAGTTGGCATCACATTGATCCTCATCGATCTCAGCATCCATTGGAATTGTTCTATAGAACGTTCCATAACGTCTTTCCATATGATGGTAATTGTCTTTGTCTTCTTCGTTAAAGCTTCTTTTTTCTCCTTTAAGAATCAACTCATCTCCACGCAGTTCTATATCAATATCATCTCGTTTTAACCCAGGCATTTCGGCCTCGACAATGTATGAGTCTTTTGTTTCTTTAATATTCACTTCTGGAGAGAAGTTATTTAGCTCACTTGTCATTGGTAGGTCTGCAAATCGAGAATTGAAAAAATCATCAAAGGCCGACCACATATCTCCTGATTTTGCAGGAACTCTTCCTCTTGATGGTCTGTCACTTCTTCTTCTATTTGGTGTAAAGTCCATAAATCCTCCATGTATCGATTATGTTTAACATGTTCTTTTGTTATTTTATTTTACAGTGCGAAGTTTCAGAGTAAATCCTCGTATAACATCTGGTTAATTGTCAGAAGATAATTGGTGTATAAAAATCTTAACTAGAGTGTACTAAGGAGTACTCATGGGACAGTTTGTAGTTGGTGAGGATTTAAGAGGAAATAGTTTTGAACTTTTAAAAACTGCGGCTGCCTGGGCACGAGCATTTGGTAAAAAAATGTTAACCCTACATGGAGAGAGATTAGCCGATACTTCGTCACTTGATGGTGCTCTTGTTCACTTTGACCCGGAAGCATTTGAATCTTATTCAGAAAAAATTTTAAAGGCCAATGACCGAACAATGAAAGAAGAACTAGAGGAGCTTGAGAATACTGAAGGTCTCGAAGTTGCTTATGAATCACGGCCAGGAAATGGCGCTGATGTTCTTCTCGAAGAAGCACGTACTGGTGATGCGGAATTATTGTTATTAGGCTATAACCCAAAAAGAACCCTAAGAGAGCTCTTTCTAGGAACAGTAACCGAAGAGTTAATTCATAAATCTCCAAGCTCATTGATGATTGTTAAAAATGATCATGCCGTCACTCCACAAAATATTATGGTTGCTTATGACTTCTCACACCACTGCGACCAGGCCCTGGAATGGGCACAGATCCTAAACGATAAATTTAAATGCAAAGTTCATTTGGTTAATGTAGTGCCCTGCTATTACCAAGGGTATCAAAGTGATGAGGTTGCAAGGGGAGAGTTGAGCCAAAAAATTGAGGAATTGATTGGAGAGAATATTCATCAATTTGAAGACAAACTCTTGGCGAAACAAAAAGAACTTGAAAGAGCTGGAATTGATATTGTCGCTTCCACTATCCTAGATAAAAAAGGTAGCGTGAGCGATAAGCTCGTTGAATATATTAATCAAGAAGAAATTGATCTGGTTCTGATGGGTTCTCACATGAGGGGAAAAATAAAAGAGTTGTTCTTAGGAAGTGTGGCCTCAGCTTTAATAAAAAAGTCTCCTTGTTCTATTCTTGTCGCAAAATAATTAGAGTACGAGAGCTGCCGCACCAAGAACTGCGCCTTCGCCTGTGGAGATCTCTGATAATTGTACTAATACTTTATTTTTAAAAGTAGGAAAGATGTATTCATTTAGCGAGGTTTGCACATCCTCACAAAACTTTTCACCAATTGTGGCAACGCCACCGGCCAATATAAAAGACTGTGGTGCAAGTAGGGAACCCATAGTGGCAAGCCCTCTTCCAAGATAGTCTGCTGTGGTCTTAAATACTTCGAGCATCTCCTTGTCATTGTTTCTATAACCATCGGATATTTCTGCAAAACTCATCTCTTTGCCTAAGAGTTCATATACAGTTGTTTTAATTCCTTTTACTGAACCATACATTTCCAAATGACCCTTTCCTCCGCAACCACACTGTCTGCCACTAAAATCAATTGATATGTGACCGCCTTCTCCGGCCAAACCACTCTCACCCCTTACTAGCTTGTTATTGATGACTATGCCTGTCCCAATCCCAGTACCTAATGTAATTACGATGAAATCATTTAGATCTTTAGCACGGCCCCATTTTCCCTCACCAAGAGCTGCGACATTGGCATCGTTGTCCAAGTATACAGGGACGTTAAATAAGGCCTTAAACGGGCCTACCAGTTCAACCGTTCCCCAGTTTTTGAGATTTGGTGGATTAATGATCTTTCCCTCAATGGAGCTGCCATTAGGAGCACCAACTCCAATGCCTAAAACGTTATCCATTGAGAGGCCAAGCTCAGATAGCAAAAGATCACATACTTGTTTGGTTTTTAAGCTGAAGCTTTGAAAGTCTTGTGGATCCTTAGTAGGGAAGGACTTAAAGCCCAGTAGAGAGCCTTGGTGATTAACTGCCCCAATCTTGGTGTTGGTTCCCCCAATATCTATACCTATGGCAATCTTGTGCATCTGTACTCCGAGATTCTCAAG
>JAGSHJ010000275.1 GCA_023954595.1 Bacteriovoracaceae bacterium
GCATAAGGCCGCTTCTCTAACAGTTAGGTATCGACATTCAACTGGATGATAGTAACTAGTACGAGAAGTTAAAATCGTAGGTGCTGGCGCATCTAGAGCAAGTCTTTGCAGCTTTGTTTGACGAAAACGCCCCTCAGAAATCTCTTTCCAATTAACATCGAATCTCAACTTCTTTGGAAGGTATTTAAGTTCATCTCTTTCATAGCGAATCCCCGCTCCAGCAGGAATATGCTTTAGACGTTTCTTATCTGTATCATTTGCAAGTTGTGCTTTTTCAATCTCATGATTGTGAACATTCTTTCTAGCACTTAGTTTTTTAAGAACTTGTTCAACTGTAACCTTTGAACCTCTAGCAGCAACTGGGTATTGAGGTAGTCCACCTTTAACACCCATCAATATAGTTCTTCTTCTTTTTGAAGGTACTTTATATTCGTCAGCAGACATTACTCTTGCGTCCATATTATAACCAAGTCTTTCAAAGGCCTTAAAAATTGCTTTGAGAGTTTCTTCATTTTTCTTGGCAAGAATTCCAGTAACGTTTTCGAATAACACAACTTTTGGTTGAGTGATTTTGACAACTCTAATGAATTGCTTAAATAGTGAGTTTCTAGTGTCCTGAGCATCACCTCGGCCTACAGTACTAAAGCCTTGGCAAGGAGGTCCACCAACAACCATATCTACAGTTTTTCCATTAAGAATCTTCTCTAAAACAGGTTTAGTAAGCTTATGAACGTCCATTACACGTCCTTCAGCATCCTTGTGGTTCACCTTAAAGGACTCAATAGCGTCCTTATCAATATCCACTCCAAGTAAACACTTGTGTCCTGCCATTTCAAGGCCATGAGAGAATCCACCACAGCCACTGAATAGATCAATAAAATTAAAACAGTCTTTTTTCACGAAAAGCCTCGAGTATATCAAATCATATTTATTTAATGTAAGTCTTTGATTATAGTAACTTTTGAACAAATATTCTGTCTATATAATTATGCAAAACACTCGGAAATAAGCTCAATGGCACTGCTCGGACAAGCAATATCTTTTTGTTTGGAAGTGAAACCACGTATTATTTCGAAAGATGATTTGGGTATGTTTGTAAGTTTGGACAAATATTTAATAAGTTCCTTATTTGCCTTACCATCAACTGGCGGTGAACTTAACTTAATCTTCAACCTTCCATCGAAAATGCCACAAATTTCGTTTTTGGAAGATGCAGGCCTTGCATTGACTCGCAATACAGCATTATCCCCTTGAATTTCAAACCATTCATTATTCGACACATAAACTCCGCAATATTATGGAACGAAAATTGCTCTATATATTCTTGTACACTACCTGAATATCAAAAACAAAGATGAGGAGGCACAATGCTAGCGAACAGTGATAAAGACAAACTATGGGAAATGATTAAACCCCTTAAATACGGAATGCTCTCCACCTACGATAAAGATAGAATTCGTTCACGTCCTATGGCCTTAACCCAAAGTGAATTTGATGGGCACCTATACTTCTACACTAGAGATGACACCCATAAGGTTGAAGAAATAAATGAAAAGCATGAAGTTGGAATAAGCTTCTCCTCACCAGAAGAAAAAACTTATGTCTCACTTTCTGGGAGAGCGCACCTATCGAGGGATCGCGACTTGATAAAGAAGTTTTGGAGTCCAATTTTAAATGCTTACTTCCAAGATGGTGTGGATGATCCACATATCGCTTTAATGAAAATAGAAGTTGAAGCTTGTGAGTTCTGGGATTCAGATAAAGGCCGCATGTCCGAATTGTTCGAGTTGGCGAAGTCCTACGTTAGAGGAGAAAGCCCAGACTTAGGTGAACATGGACGTATGCAATAGTTCTATTTAAAGAACCAGGAAGCAAAAATCTTTCTTTCAGCTTTTGAGAGTTTAAAGGCCAACATGGGCGACCAGTTAGGTTGCCTAGGCCTATGTAACAGCTTTAGACCTGCTTCACGGGGTGTTCGATCGGCCTTAGAGTTATTACACTTTCGACAACAGGCCACGATATTCTCCCAACTAGTTTTGCCTCCTCTACTTTTAGGCATAACGTGATCAAGAGTCAGTTCGGAAGCTTCAAACTTCTTCGTGCAGTATTGGCATAAAAATTTATCCCGATAGAATACATTTGAACGAGAGAATTTAACCTGGCCTAGGTTGTTAACTTTTTCAAATAATCTCAAAACTTTTGGAAGCCTAAAAGAGTCGTTGGTAGATCTGATTTCAATGTCTTCATGGAAGTCTACGACTTCAGCTCTTTGGGTGAAAAAAAGCACCATGGCCTTTTTCCAATCGATAATCTGTACAGGGAAAAAAGTAGCGTCTAATACAAGTGCTTTCACTATTCCTCCTTCAACAATATTATTTTACCCCAATTTATTGATCTAGAGCAAACTTATATGAGAAATAGCTAGCTTGATTAATTTTTTACCAATCATTTCAACTCTTTGAATCAAAGATATTTGACAGTTTAAACTTCAAGCCTTTAGAATTACTTGAGTTCTTCCGCGCGGGTGGTGGAATGGTAGACACGCATGGTTGAGGGCCATGTGGCCGCAAGGCTGTGAGGGTTCAAGTCCCTCTCCGCGCACCACTAATTATTACACCTACAGACTATTATTTATGTGCAAACCAACAATTTGGTCTCTTTTTGCCGTATAGCCCAGCGAGATAGGTATCAAAGCGACATTGTGGTGTTGGATGGTCAAGAACTGTCTGATCAACACTAGAAGCGTCAGGCGTAGACTCGCTTGGGTGCTCATGTCCCCAGTTATTGGCCAAAAATGCTCCAACGGCCTTAATTGCCTTCAGGGATCTCTGTTCTACATTATCTGGATCTAATAAACTCAAAGCTCTTTTTAAACAGATATTAGTAGCAAAATAATCTGCTTGTCCCTCTGCCGAGATATAGTTGCCCATCTCTTTCAGTGGTGTGCCGCCATATAAGTGTCCTAGTTCATGACATACTATAAGTGCCAAAGCATCACGATTGATCTCTGTTCTATGTGCCATGCCTCTAAATATCAAAACCTGGGCCGTGTCCCAACGTCTGGCCATGGCCTGATCTGCGGTGGGGTCATTCCACCCAGCATAAGTCAGAAGCTGTTCATTTTGAATTTTAGCTAAGTACTGAAACTCATCCCCCATATTCTCCACAGTGGACTGAAATAGCCTTTTTGAAATTACGGGGTTTTTGGTTGTCCTATCCCGCAGAGATTCAAAACTTCTAAATGAGCCAAAGCTTGGTTGGAGTAATAAAACTTGAATTAACAGAGCTAAATATTTCATTCAAATATTCTAATGCTTGCGAATCACTTATCAAGAAATCATGGGCGAATAATATGTTTTATTTCCTAACATTTATAAATTAAGAAAAATAAATTGGTTAAAAACTATCAAATATTTCTATTGAAATATTATAGGTTTAAAGGACATTTTCCGACTTACCTACAAATTCTGTCAACAATATGAGGCAACCCACACATTTAGTGATTAAGATCACTAAAGTTACTTAATATAATTTTAGCGACTTACAACGCTATTTATTAAACTTAGTTTAATTATTGACCGACAAGTATAATGAAATAAATAAAAGAGGTCAGTTGTGTTAAAGAACAGCAAATCATTTTTTTCTTCGGTATTCATAACCTTAAGCGTTTTGGTTGTTGGAAATCTTATTTTAAATAGCAGCTATAACGATGGGCCTGGAGACTCAACTAAAGAGAAGACTACTCAAACATATAAATTCCATAAAGGTTCAGTTTCAAAATCAATTGAGAAAAGCAAAAGCTCAAAAACTGCAAAAGTAAAAAATAAAAAATCTAAAAAAAGCAAAAAAGAAAAACTACTAAATAAGAAAAGTACTCTACTTGCAAAAAAGCAGGCACCTAAAACGCCTGGCAACCTACCAAAATTTGCAGCTAATTCAGCTGACTTTACCTTCGACCCTCAAAAGGTTGGAGAAAGCAGTGAGACTGCCAATGGCAATTCTAACAATTCAGAAGATCCAACAGTTCTAAGTGGTACGACTACATTCACAAGTAACAGCTCACCAAAAGTAAAAGGTAAAGTTCCACCTCTAGAAGGACTAGTAACTAAAACTTCTACTAATGCATTTAACGCATATGCCGCTAGCTGTATTAATCCATCAATCCAAGTATTTGACGTAACTACCATGTCAGTACTTGCAGATAATCCGATCACTCAAGATGGACTTACTTCTTCTACCTCTTTTGATTTTGATGTAGATGATTTGGAATTAGATAAGGCATACCCTACAAGATATATTTTAAGAGTTACTGGTTGTGATCAAAAATATGAAAGAATCGTAACTAGCTACTTTAAAGATCAAAACATCACTAGTGGTTCAACACTAATGACGAAGATCTTAAAAACCTCTGCAGAGGTTAACTACAC
>JAGSHJ010000487.1 GCA_023954595.1 Bacteriovoracaceae bacterium
CGCTTCCCTCTTGTTTTCTCAACCTCCACCATTTTATTAGCAAAAGCTTCTCCCTTAAGATCAACCCATATGTCATATAGAAATAGAAACAAGATACTATGGGAGTCTACACTACTGTTGGCCCTCGATACGTTTATAATTAAACGATGACCTAACTCATGAATAAGAGATGCCAGCTTTACCTTAGAACTATAGTTATATCTCAATCTCATTGGAGCTCTGAAAGGGTATCCTGAGTGACTAGGGCCATCAACCAAGATAGCCTTCACTTTATTACTATCTTCTTTAAATTTTAATTTTGACTAGCTCTCCATCACCTCTATTATTTGATCCTTATTTTCATTCCAGATTGATTCATACTCCAGAGCCTCCTGCTGGAACTCAACTGGTGCTACAAAGTTAATATCTAGGGTTTCAGCCTTTAGGCTAAATGATATTATTAAAGTCAAAAATATATAAACAGCTTGAATCATGGCCATAACCTTTTTTGTTTCCTTACTCGATTATTTCAACATTTAAAGTAGTTGAAAACTCATAAAACCCAGCTGGTTTGTCTATCTAAATTTGGCCTGTGCCTTGCTTCTAATAAGGAAGCTAGGAGGACATATGATTTATGTATATATAAAACATCAAGTCGCTAACTTTAGGAACTGGCGTGAGCTCTACGATGGCCACAGAGAGACGAGAAAGAGAAAGGGATGCCTAACTGAGCAGTTGTTTCAAAAGTTCGATGATGAAAATGATGTAACCATTGTTTTTGGTTGGGACAATGAGGAAAACGCAAGAGAGTTTATTCAATCCCAAGACTTAAAAGACGCAATGCAAAAAGCAGGTGTTATGCAAAAGCCTGAGGTTAGATTTTTAAATCAAGTCGAAAGTGTTGACCTAGAGCGGCATTCAGGCCAGGAAGCTTCTTTTTAGCAAACTATCGTGAAAGGATTACACACACACCGAGACAATCTTGTCATAGTTAGACAGTCATTAGTATTTGTTTAGAGAAACATTAGACAAGGTTGTTATGAAGTTATTTGCATTATTATTACTAGCGTTTAACCCAGCATTTGGTGCTTGGATAGAAGGGCTTGACCCTGATGAAATCAAAGATGCAGAGTACTGCACAAAGAGACTATTCAATTTAACTTACAAACAGATTAACTCAATACCAAACTCAAGAAGTGACCTTTATAAAGGCGTAAGCCTAGATAAGAAGATGTTTCATAATACAATTGAAGATATGTATGGCGATTATTTTTCAATGAAAGGCTCCATTCTAATAAGTGCAACAATTCGCCACGATGGCCATGCACTAATTAAAGACTCAGTAGTATCAAATATGACTTTTACAGGTGATGTATCTAGAATCGACTTTACAGGTTCATGCTTAGTAAATGTTAGATTCCCAAAAGAGACCTCTTGGCGGACTAAAAGAAAAATTAAAAAACAGGCCTTGTATTATAAACACCTAGAATACAAACATGAATGGGAACCAAGAGACTAGTCGACAGTTTTCTCAACTGCATAAAGAGGGCCAAGTAAGGAGTCGGGAGAAACAGTTACTTTAATCCCGCTTCTATCTCTTTGTGTTGTGATCTTAATCTTAATACCTTCAACTATCATTCGCTGAATATGAGCTTTATCACCATATTGGGATCTTTGTTCAAAGCTCATGGCACGAATTCTTTTCACCTGCCCATCTAACACCTGTTCCAAAATACGATGTTTAGGATTCAAATCGAGTGCGCTCTTCTCTGTTTCACCGGTATCGGAGATAAAAAATCGTCTAAAGAATTCAAAGTAAGGCCGGATGCAATAATATAAGAAGGCCACAAGGGTTAAGCTTGATAGAAAGTATAATGGGTTTTCAAAACTCATCTGAAGTACTCAAAGAAGTTTCCAAAAGACTTTGCACAGGCCTCAACAGGAGCGACTTCTCCTCCACCAAACATTTTCACCATCATGGCAGCACACATAACCATTCGGTGGTCATGAGCTGTCTCTATTTTTATGTATTTAGTCTTTGGAATTATTCCCTGGATTGTAAAGACATCAGAGTTTTCATCATAACTGAATGGAACTTCGAAGTGTGACAAAATTCTTTGCATCTGCTCTAAGCGATCACATTCTTTATAGCGAAGATTTTTTATATTAGTTATTTTTTGCTCTTTTCCACTAAGCCCCATCAAAACCATAAGAGTTGGAACAAGGTCAATGCAGCTACTTCCATCGACAATAATGCTACTGAACTCTTTAATAGGTAAAATCACGAC